>DATNAB010000067.1:0-4464 GCA_035573115.1 Verrucomicrobiia bacterium | reverse complement strand
ACACACAAGCCGAACACGCCGGTGCAATGCTACGGACCGGCAGCCGCGGCGTTCACGAAGAACACCATCGGCAGCAACCGCGTACGTCTAGTGTCGGATTCTTTGAGTACCGACCGCGATCGCTACGACCGGCTGCTGCGCTATGTCTATCTGCCGGATGGCACGCTGGTAAACGAGAAGCTGGTACAGGGCGGTTACGCCTTTTACTACCCGTATTTCCCATTCACCAAGTCTAAGGCATTCGCCGCCGACCAGAACACTGCGCAGGCCACCCATAGAGGTCTGTGGGGCAACTGCCATCCGATGCCGACCGACGGCGGCGGTTATGTATCGAATCCGCAGAATTAAGCAATGTTGGTGGTCGGGTCGACACGCCGTGAACCGGTGCTCAGTAGTTGCATCAAGGAGTATGAGCCGGTCTCGGGATTATATGCCCGGTAAAGCAGCTTGGCCGGCAAATAGCAGGCCCAACAGACCGCCAGGGTTGGGTACATATGATAACGACTACGCAGGCCGTGCCGGGCATAGGTTCGCGGACTGACCAGTGTGTAGCGCACGAAGGCCATGAACCGACTGTCGATGCGACGCGAAGACACGCCGGCTACCAGCCCCTCATCGTAAACCACTTTCAAATTACGGTCCTGAAGGTGGATTCCCAAGTCGAAATCCTCATGCAACCGGTTATCGCTGCAGAGATTGTGGCGGACCCGCAGCCAATCCGTACGCCGGACAGCCATATTGGCGCCCCATAAAAAATTGGTGTCCTTAAGCTTACGTGCCAGACGGCCCCGGAGTGGCAGGTCGACGGCGTCGGCTAGAGCCGGCAGCGGGAAGTCATAATAATGCGGCGCACCGGAGACGGCACTGATGCCCATATCGCTGAAGATGACATTGACTCGAGCCAGCCACTCCGGCGGCAGGACGGTATCGGCATCGATACGGGCAATGATATCGCCGCCTACGGCATCGAAGCCGCGGTTGCGCGCGTGCACCACACCCTGGCGCGGCTCGCTCAGCAGGGTCACGAAACCGAAACGCCGTGCGACCTCGGCGGTCTCATCACTCGAATTGTTATCCACCACGATCACCTCATAAGGTGTGAGGGTCTGGGCGGCGATGGCTTCCAGGCAGGCGGCCAGATGTTCGGCCTCGTTGTATACTGGGATGACGACACTAATGCGCTGTCTTTTACTTTGAATCATGCAATCTAATCATATCAAAAACAAGCTGAGAAATACCCTAAAAGACGTGCTGCCTAAGAACCGCTGGTGGCGGCGCTTGGCGATTGCCACAATCATCGTGGTGCTGGTGGCTGTCGGCGGTATGTACGGCATCGCCCGGTGGTACATCCACAGCGAAAAGGGCAAGCAACAGCTCGGTGTCAGCTTCATCCCTGATTATGCAGAAAGCCTTGGTGTCGATCCGCAGCAGACGATGGACGCCCTGACCGGCATCGGCGTCAAACAGTTTCGACTGGTGAGCTATTGGAGCGACATGGAGCGCACTCCCGGCCACTATGACTTCTCGCAGCTCGACTGGCAGTTCAAGAAAGCCAAGGCTGCCAACGCCAAGGTGTTACTGACCGTCGGACTCAGGCAGCCGCGCTGGCCGGAATGCCACATGCCGGATTGGGCCGCGAAAGAGCCGATGAGCCAATGGCAACCGCAATTGGAACAGTTCATGCAAGCAGTGATTCAGCGTTACCAGCACTCGCCAAGCCTGCAAGCCTACCAGTTGGAGAACGAATATTTCCTGAAAGGCTTTGGCACCTGTACGGACTTCAGCCGCAGTCGCCTGGTTAGCGAATATAATCTCGTGAAGAAGCTCGATCCGCACCGGACCATCATCGTCGGTCGTAGTAATAATGCCCTCGGTTTCCCGGTCGGACAGCCGCAGCCGGACGAATTCAGCATCTCGGTATACAAACGCGTCTGGGATGGCAATTTCAGCCACCGCTATCTGGAATATCCGCAGCCTGCTTGGTTCTACGCATACATCGCCGGCGCGCAGAAGATCTTCACAGGCAGGGACATGATCATCGGCGAGCTGCAGGCCGAAGCCTGGCCGCCACGCGGCAAGACCATCCAGCAGACTAGCCTAGCCGAGCAGAATAAATCATTCAACGCGGACCGGTTCAAGGCCAGGGTCCAATACGGCAAGGCCACCGGTATGCCGCAGATCTATCTGTGGGGCGCCGAATACTGGTACTACCGCTCGACTGTGCTGCACGATCCGAGCGTCTGGAACGTCGCCAAGCAGGAATTCAAGAACTGATCTTTATTGAGCGGCTGCGGCCGCCAAGCCGCTCTCCGCTGGGCGCGGGCTGGAAGCTCCCTTTTTGTAATAAGCCAGAGAGATCGGGCCGTCCTGCTCCATGCTTACACCACTGACCATCTCGGTCACCAGTTGATTATGTCGCCAGAGCGTGTACATGCCTTCGTTAGCGACATCAACCACATTCTCCACGCCTTGGCGCGGTAGCGATCTGGTTGAAGCGGATGTCTCAGGCAGACGGGGAACCCTTAGACCCCATATCACAAGGTCGGGAAGCTTAGGCTCGATGGAACGCTCATCGACCGCATCTTCAGCGACAGGTGTACCAGCCAGACGATGGAGCATCTTCAGGGTAAGCAGCGCTTCGGCGGTAAGCGTAGGCTCGATCGAACGCAAAATATCGGCCCGGGGTACCCGTGGCCCATCCAGCTCAAGGCTGACATCCATAACAGGAAACGTCCACGTAGTACGGCCGTCACCCTCAACACCATGGCCGCTTTTACGAAGTGCTCTGGAAAACTTTCGACGGTTCACACATTCATCGTCAGGTGTCCGGTAGCGCATACCTGCATGTATATACTCGATACTACTGCCGATCGTCGGACCTGAAGGGTATGACACCGGATCCGGCACGTCAGCAGTCCGATTCGGGTGTCGGATGAGATGCTTGTATCCATCGAAACCGACTTCGGAATCAAGCGGTGTCCATAAACGTGCCGAAACATCTTCCGGCGCACCAGGTATCTCTCCCAGACCAGCTACCATGGCATAGCGACCATCTATGCCTAAGAGAGGTGCCGGCACCACGCGGTGATCAGGATGCTCCTCGACGGCCGCTCTCAAAGAATCCAGCTGTGCTGTGCTCAGGTCCGGTACCTGAAAGCCCAGACCGCCCCAGAACTCAGTGATAGCCCCCAACTGGTCGGCGGCCTCAATCTGTTGACTCCCATCTAGGAATTGACGGGTATCCTCTCTTACAGCAAGCTCACTCACGAACTAATCATGGTACCCTTATCTTTAATTGTCAAGTGCTGCTCTGTCAGATACAATAGGGGTTATGGCTAAAAAACATTCTGACAATCGGACCAAACGCATCCAGAACCGCCGCGCCAGCTTCGATTATGATCTCGGCGATTCTTTAGTGGTGGGTTTGGAGCTGACCGGCGCCGAAACCAAATCCCTGCGCATGGGCCACGGCCACCTGCGTGGCGCGTATGTAACTTTCAAGGACGGCGAGCTGTTTCTGATTAATGCCACCATCGCCGGTACGTCCGGCATCCCTATCGACGAATCCGAACAGACACGTGCACGTAAAGTCCTGGCGAAGCGCCGCGAAATCCAAGCGTTGATGGCTGCCAAGCAGCAGGGTCAGACCATCGTGCCACTAGAAATGCTCACGAGCGGACGGTTTATAAAACTCCGTATCGCAGTTGGGCGCGGCAAGAAGCACTACGACAAACGCCAGACACTCAAACGACGGGACGATGAGCGCCGCGCCGAGGCGGCCATGAAGACTCGCCGCAATAGCTGAGACTACTATTTTACAGGTTAGCAATATTAGTATAAAATTCTGTCGATGACATCGCGTGGTGACATAGCCCCCTTGAATCCGGAAGGTTACCCTCTGGAGACTGCTTTCTATGCAGTCGATCTTTACACCGCCATGCAAAACGGTGAGCCGCAGTTAATAGTCTTCGGTGATACCGTCAGTCACTACGCCTTTGTCAGCAGAAGTAAACCTTCGGCGATGTTCCCCCGGCGTGAACCCGTACTCATCGAGTCTTATGATACCGTCGGACAGATGGCGGACACCATGTCGGTCCAAGCCCAGACCGACATGGAGCTCGACCCCTACCGGCAGCAGGTGATTGGGATGCTCAAAGCGGTATTCGGCGATCGACCTGAGGAACTGCCCCTTACTACAGCAGGTGAAATGGAGCGGGAAGCCTTCGAACTCAGCTGTCTGGACCTGGACGAAATCAGGGAAGCCGCAAAGCATCGAGCTGCGGCGGAGGAGGACCCTGACGTGCCGACGCTTACCATGGTGAATAACGCCACCGGTGAGTCGCACGACATCGTGCTGGATGCAGCCACGCTGATTGCGGACGGTCGCCTGGAGCTCACAAGGCGCAGCGAAAAGAGGGGCAGCAGCAACGATGTGACCGTCAAAACCGATATCCTGCTGGGTAA
>DATNAB010000066.1:0-4387 GCA_035573115.1 Verrucomicrobiia bacterium | reverse complement strand
CGCCAGGTATTCGTGAACAGCTTGGCCAGCTCGGCCTCGACCGGTTTGGTGACGATCACCTTCTTCGTGAGGACCTTGAACAGCGCGGTGGCCTGCTTGGTGGCTTCCGGCGTGCAACCGGCTACAATCTGAGGCAGTTCATACAGTTCGGTCAGGGCATGGCCCTCGGCGATGCGCTCCGGGCAGAATGCGACCAGCGTCTTCTTGCCCTGCTTCTTCAGATACTCATGCACCTTGTCGGTGACGCCCGGATAGAGGGTGCTACGCATGACCAACAGTTGGTCATCCCGGAGCTGATCCTCGATCTGCTTGATGGCTTTGATGATGTCATGCACCCGCGGGTTGAGATGTTCGTCGACCGGTGTACCGATAACCGTGATGACGATCTTGGCGCTGCCGATGACGTCGGGGTCATTGCTAGCAGTCAGTTTGTTCTTTTTTAGGACCCGTTTCAGTACTGGCTCAGCGCCGTTCTCCTTGAACGGCACGACACCGTTATTGACCTTGGCGATGGTGATCTCGTTAATGTCGTAGAGAACGACGTTCTGTCCGGCATCGGCGAAAGCCATACCTAGCGGCAGGCCGACGTGCCCACACCCGCCGACTATACAGACATCAAAGCTCTTCAACTGCGTGTATCCTTTCCCGTTTGCACCCATCTTACAAAAAATTGCCGCATCTGGCTAGACGCTATCCGGCGACCGTTTGAAGACGAATTTCTTATATAACGTATAGTTCCAGATCAGACCGGCGATCGAACCTACCACCAGCGCCAAACCGTAATAGATATGCATGAAGTGCACCATGATCACGACGATAGCGCTGTTGATGAACAAGCCGCCGAAGGCGCTGAGATGAAACTTGATGAGCTTCTTCTTGATAGACAGGTGGTGGTGCCCGACGAAGGCCCAGAAGTTGTTACCGACAAACGTCGCCAGCAGTGCCGTCTCGCCGCCGATGATCTGCGCTACCAGGATCGGTGCGCCGAGCAGGTCGAATAATAGTGCCAGCATACCGTAGTTCACGAAGAAACCGGTACCGCCGACTACTAAAAAGCGTATCTTATCGTAAGAAATCAGTTTATAATAACTTTTAACCAATAACGGATGAGGCTTCATGTATAAAAAAATCGGCAAACTTTCAGTCATTGTACCATGCTATAACGAGGAAAAGACGCTCGAGCCGATCATCAACGAGATCCTGGAGGTCGACCTGGGCCCGACCAGGAAAGAGGTGATCATCGTCGATGACAAGTCCGATGACAGCAGCCGGCGGATCATCGAAAAGCTGGCCAAGGCCCATCCCAGGGAAATCAAGGTCATCCTGCAGCGACGGAACGAAGGCAAAGGTGCGGCCCTGAAGGCCGGGTTCCTGCGTTCAACCGGCGACGTGGTTATAGTACAGGACGCCGACCGCGAGTATGATCCACGTGATTATAAGAAGATGCTGGATATCTTCCGCGAGGATCGAGCGGACGTCGTATTCGGTTCGCGCTTCTCAGGTGGTGCGCCGCGCCGCGTGGTCTATCTTGCCAACACTATCGCCAATCGTGTGATGACCCGTTTCTCGGCGCTGTTAAGCGGGCTGTTCGTCAGCGATATCCACACCTGCTACATCATGTTCGACGGCGAATGGATCCGCAACAAAGCTCCTGACCTCAAATCGAGACAGTTCGGCTTCAACCCCGAGATCGTCGCTAAGATCGCCAAGGAAAAAGAGAGTCTGCGCATCTGCGAGACCAGTATCTCTTACTACGGCCGGACAAAGAGCGAGGGTAAAAAGATCGGCACACGTGACGGCTTCAAGGCCCTCTGGGAAATCTTTTATTTCAACGTTTTGGCGCGCTGAGATTTCGGCTTGCTTGGTTTGGGTTTGCCCTTGCCTGTATTGCCGTCGACGCGTGGACGCCGGTTCAGCTCAACAGCTATGGCCGCCAGGCCTAACGCCAATGCCAGGTAACCGACGCTCATGAACGGCGGCTCGTATATGAACTTCACCTTGCTCGTACCGGCCGGCAGACTGACACTTTGGAACACTCCTTGCGCGGCATGGATAGTTCGTCCGGATCCGTTGATGGTAGCCGTCCACCCCGGCATGTACTGTTCACGCCGTAGCAATGTCGCGCTTTTCATGCAGTGAGCGGTCAATACGTCGCGGTCTTGGTAGTTCAAGTTGCAGGCCGGTGAACTTTCGAAATATGGCTTGGGATTCGGCAGCTGAAAGATGTCGACCTGGGAATCGCTGAAGACCAGCCGCAGATCGTGCCGGGAAGCGAACGCCTCATTGACCTGTGTATGGTCGGCTACCAGATATTTCACGCCGGCGTTCTGGTATTCACTTAGGTTCCGGCCGAACTCGTCGAGCGGCGTGGGTCCTGCCGGATCGCTGAGTGAATAACCGGTAAAGACTAGCGGGTTGGCGTTGTCATCCAGTTTCGGCACGTAATCAGCGAAGCGTTTCGGTATGGGCAGATCATTGACGTTAAGCTCGGCGATACCGTAGTACGCACCGTAGTTCGGCTCTATCGGGTGCAACGTATAGAACCGCTGCAGACCCAGATTCTTCTGCAGGAAGGCAACCGGAGACTGGTCCACCGGTGACATCTTCGGCAGTGATAGCTGTGGCACGGCGAACATGGCGAAGGAATCGATAATAAGCAGGGCTGCCACTCCGGCGATCCGTAGTCGCCGGTGGATACTTGCGAACGTGATCGCCATTAGCATGACCGTCGTCCAGGCTATCATCAGGACGGCCCACCAGCGGCCCTGCGGGAACGAAGCCATCTGATCATGCAGCTGTTTGGCAAACAACGCGAGCGCGAGGCTGAATACCAGCGTCACGGCGCTTAAAGAGAAGATGGTTCGCAGACGCAACTGTCGCTTGGCAACGGCTTCGATGCCAAACACGACCAGTGTGATCACGGCGAAACAAAGAGCCGGTAGGCAATATCGATAGAAGGCTACCTGGCTCATACCCGGGATGGCATTCACGATCCACACCGCCGGTTTGAAGCCGTAGATCTTCAGCATGACGATGGCGGCGAAGATTCCTGGATATAGCCGGAAGCCGAGCGGCCGTTTGGCGAACAGCCCGAACGCTGCCACCAGCACGAGCGGCATGGTGATATAACCACCGACGTCGGACCAGAAGGACAGCAGATCGGGATTGGTGACGAAGCCGAAGATCGGACCGAAGATATACGGTAGGAACAGGGCCGGTAGCGTCTTAACTGGCAAATGAACGTTGGCATAACCCCCGCCCTGGTGTCCGCCGGTGAAACCGTAGGGCAAATAACCAGCCAGTGCCACCAGCATCGGGCCGGCCAGAAGTAGTCCGACTATACTGCCGGTAATGATCTTATAGGCGTAGGCCTTTCGCGCCTCCGATTTAAGCTGGAAGAATCGGAGTACGCCCCAGCCGTATGCCAGCAGGGCGCTTATGAAAGCCCCCTCAGGGAAGCCGGCATAAAGCGACAGACTGAGGGCGACGGCGATGAGTATCCAGCCGCGCCGTTTCGTCCGCTCAGCAGCCGTGGCCGCCTGTTCGATGCCAAGCATCAAGAGTGGCAGGAACGCGATCGGATTAAAGGGCGCGTTGGTCAACCAGGCGAAAGCACCACTCAAGGCGAATAGCACACCGCCAGAAACGGCCGCCAGGAACCCGACCTTCAACTTGCGGAAGAACCAGAAAGTTCCCATCCCTGCCAACAGCTGCAGTAGGAAGTGCATCATGACCAGTCCGTAACCGAAGTGTTGCAGCAGCGTCAGCGGGAAGAAGGGCGCCGACTGGGTCTCCCCGGCCAGCGGCGCACCGAGGCCTTCATAGTGATTCCAGTATGGCACGTCGCCATGCAGCCAATCCTGAGCGGCACGGTGCCCGAGCGCCTGGGCGGTAAAGCCATCGTTCGGATCGATGGTGCTCTGGCCGCTGACGATACCGGGTTTGACTTGGGTCGACAGGCCGGCCCGTTGATAAATCGGATTGTCGCTGCGGTGGCTTAGCAGCGGAAAGGCATACGCCAGGACCAACACTCCGAAGATGATCAGGAACGCCCTGGTATGTTCATTGGCGAGGAGTTTCTTCAACGTACCCATGTCAGTCTGCCTTAGTATAGCCTTCCGCCGTGGTCTTCCAAAGCCGGGCATACTATAATGCTGTCTTAGGACAGCGCTCGTAAAAAGCGCATCAACCATGCTGGCAGCTTATTTCTTTTCCTTCGTCGCCTTTGGCACATATCCGGCCCTTGTGGCGCTGAAGCGCAAACTTTTCCCGAAGGAGTTCTTATATATGGCATCGCTGGCGTTCAGTCTGGCGGCCATGTATGCACTCTTTTATATATACGCCTATCGTGAACGCTACGGTCATGCTCTCTTATGGGTGTTCATAC
>DATNAB010000065.1:0-3496 GCA_035573115.1 Verrucomicrobiia bacterium | reverse complement strand
GGTTTCCTGGTCGTCTACTCACATTTCCTCTACACCTGTCCGGGCAAAGCGCCGACCACTGACCAATGGGGCGAGATCCAGAACCCGGCCTTCTGCCATATCGCCGAACTGCCGATCGACAACGCCCTGCCGTTCATCTACGCACAGAACGTACTGACCAACCATGCCCGATCGCTCGTTATCGATTGGAGCATCGCCGACCGGCCACCGCTGCAGATCGGTGCCTCCTTGCCGATCGTCGACATCGCCCATAGCTCCAACCAGTTCACGAAATATGCTTACTACTACGTGTTTGTGATCTTCCTGCAGCTCACCTGGATCGCCGCCGCCTGGGGCGTGCTCAACACTTTGCTCAAACAGCGCTGGAAAGTGTGGGCGTTGCTCATCGGCTTCGGCACCACCGGTTTCTTCTATATCAATTCGGTCTTCGTCTGGCCGAAGCTGCTGTCGGCCAGCCTGGCTGTCTTCGCTGTTTTCCTTATCCTCGATCTGAACAAAAGGCGCAAACGGTTGTTCGATTATCGCTACGTCATCATGGCCTCGCTGGCACTGGCCCTCGGATTGCTGTCCCATACCGGCATCGTCTTCACGGCGGTGGGCCTCGTTCCGATCGTCGTCTATGACCTCATTATCCACGGCACCTTCCGCACGCTGAAACTGAAGCCGCTGTTAATCGCCTTCGCGGTAGCCCTGCTGTTACTTGTGCCTTGGCAGGTCACCAAAGATCACCTGACCAAGCACGACCGGCTCATCAAATGGCAGCTGGCAGGTGTGATATCTGCTAACGACAACCGTGGCACCCTGCAGACCATCAAAGACCAATACAAGAAGCTCACGTTCAAGGAATGGGCAAACGACAAATGGACGAACACCCACGCCCTGTTCATCAACTATGCCAAGACAAGGTGCGGATTCGGCATAAGTACGATGTTCAACAAATGCAATATGGCCTCGTGGCGGCTGCTGACTTTCTTTAGCACCTTCTGGGCGTTCGAGTTCTTCATCTTCGGCTTCCTGATATTGGTCTGGCAACTGGTAAAACGCTCGCTTGATAAGTTCGATGTCATTGTCTTATGGACGGCTTTTCTATCGTTGGCATTCTGGATATTGGTGATGTATGTTCCGGGCAGCACGGTGCTCCACCAGGGTTCTTACGCCACCGAGATGCTGCTGTTCATCCTGTTGGGTAGGAAACTTGCCGGGCTACCGCGTTACGCGTTCGCGCCACTGATTGCTCTGCAGGTATTGCTCTTCTATATGGTCTGGCTGAGGCCGTTCGGCATCCACATTATTTAGGATTATCTGGCTCGACAGCTTATGCTTACGCTGGTATAATGAACCTCATCAGGATGCGAAAATAAATATGAAGAAGCCAGGGTTCGGTAAGAAGAAAGTCATCATCGGTATCGTGATCATCGCGCTCGTTGGCGGTGGCATTGCCTACGGCATCGTGAGGCACAACGACAACAAGTCGAAGCCGCTCGGTGTCGGCCAGGTTAATTACGGACCACCGACCAGTGCCGAGAAGAAAGAGACCGAGCAGCACAAGCAACAGCTTGAAAACCAGCAGAACAATCCGAGTTCCGATTCCAAGCCCAAGATCGGTGTGGTCATAACCTATTTGTCGACTACTGAGGCCCGCGGCTACGCCAGCGGTGTCTTCGAAGACGGCGGCACCTGTACGCTCACGCTCACCAAGGGCTCAGCCAAGGTAACTGGCACCTCCACCGCCGTCGCAGACGTCAATAAGTCGACCTGTGGCCCGATATCTATCAACCAAAGCCAGCTCAGCTCAGGTACTTGGACCGCCGTTCTCAGCTACAGTTCTCCGAGCGGCAGTGGGTCTTCTGATTCGCAAACATTAAACGTACCATAAATATATGAAGTTCTCGTCTCGTCTGCGTTCCAGCCTCGCCGTCATACTCATGACGACGGTCGTGGCAATTTCAGGCTTGGCGCCAGTCGGAGCGGTCAGCGGAGGTGATTTCCATTCCGACCGCATCGCCGATGATTCTATTTTCTTCAACACCGGCACACTGTCAACGTCCGACATCCAGAACTTCCTGAACAGCAAGGTCCCGACCTGCGATACGAACCATGCCGGCAGCGGTAGCAACCAGCCGCCTTTCACCTGCCTTAAGAGTTACATGCAGGCTATTCCGGGCAAATCGGCAGATGCTTACTGTGCCGGTTCGGTCGGCGGCGGCACCAAATCATCCGCCCAGATCATCAGCGATGTGGCCAATGCCTGTCAGATCAATCCCGAGGTGCTCATCGTGCTACTCCAGAAAGAGCAGAGCTTGGTCACCGACACCTGGCCATGGACCAGCCAATATGACGAAGCCACCGGTTACGGCTGCCCGGACTCCTCGCCCTCTTGCGACGCCGATTACGCCGGTTTCTTCAACCAGTTGTGGAATGCGGCGCACCAGTTCCAGCGCTATGTCAAACAAGCCGGCTCGTTCAACTACGCAGTTGGCCGGAACAGTTACGTCCAATACAATCCGAACGCCGGCTGCGGCGGCACGAACCTAACCATGCAGACCTCAGCCACGGCCGCCCTCTATAACTACACGCCCTACCAGCCCAACGCTGCGGCTTTGAACAACCTGTATGGCACAGGCGACGGCTGCAGCGCCTATGGCAACCGTAACTTCTGGCGGTTGTTCAACGATTGGTTCGGCCCGACTACTAATGACAGCAATAATAACGTGCTGACCTTCATCCGCTTGAACCATAGTTCCGGCAATGTCGAGACCGTGGGCTACACCTCGTTGAGTGATTACTCATACATGGCGCGGTATAACCTTGCTGGTTACCCTGCCGTGCCAGGCGACGGCAACGTGGTGCCGGCATTCTGGCCGCCCAATGGTGATTTGGCCTTCATCCGTCTCAATCACAGTTCGGGTAATGTGGAGGTCGTCTCGTACAACGCTGCGAGCGGCTTTAAGAACATAGATAATTACACGCTGGCCGGCTACCCGGCCGTGCCAGGCGACGGCAACGTGGTGCCGGAATTCTGGCCCAACGGCGACCTGACCTTCATACGCTTGAACCATAGTTCCGGCAATGTCGAAGTCGTGTCGTATAGCTCGTCCAGCAACTTCAAGAAAATCGCCAACTACTCACTCACCGGTTATCCGAGCGTCCCAGGTGACGGGAATGTAGTGCCGCTCTACTGGCCGCCGAATGGCGATCTCAGCTTCATACGCTTGAACCATAGCTCGGGGAACGTTGAAGTCGTCACCTACAGCGCTTCCAGCAATTTCAAGAAGATCATCAACTATTCACTCACCGGTTACCCTGCCGTGCCGGGCGACGGCAACGTCATTCCGCTGTACCAACCCGACGGCGATCTCAGCTTCATACGCTTGAACTACGGCGGCGGCAATGCCCAGATCGCGACCTACAGCTGGCAAAGCAACTTCAAACAGCTGATCGATCTGCGCACTACCGCCTATCCGGCCGTGCCGGGCGACGGCAACGTCATTCCGCT
>DATNAB010000064.1:0-4282 GCA_035573115.1 Verrucomicrobiia bacterium | reverse complement strand
TTTCAGAGTACGCTTACCTCCCACGGCTATGATGCCGTCTTGAACGGCATCGCCATCGGTGTCGATCCGGATGTCTTCGTGTACTGGGACAGCTCCCAGGCCGACGTCCGGGCTAGCCACCGGCTCAATCTCTCCGAATATAAAAGCCCTACTGCCGACACCGCGCTGGAGGCTGGCCGCACCCGTATCGATCCGGCGCTGCGCGTCATCAAGTACAAGCCGTTCCTGCAATCGTGGCAGCAGGATGCCCCGGCGGTAGGGCTCTATCAGCCGCGCCTGCTGTATTTGACCAACGGCCCGGTGGCAGGCCTGAGCGATTCGGCCATCAGCACACCGACCGACCGCTTCATCAACGTCCAGAACTGGGAGATCCGTCAGGCCAAGGTCACGGACTAAACCCTTGAGTTTTCAGCGCAAAACAGATACGATATGATGGTCTGACGCACCTCACATGGGCGAGTGGCGGAATTGGTAGACGCGCTAGCTTCAGGAGCTAGTGAGCTTTAAGCTCGTGGAGGTTCAAGTCCTCTTTCGCCCACCAGGGTATTGGCAAATTTGGCGGGTAGTGGTACATTAAATATTTCCTCTCTCACAAAGGGAGTCCGCATGCGTGAAGCAGTACGACAAGAGGTCGGTGACTATCAAATGTATCATGCGCGAAGGACCGAATTCGCGACCGCTGACACTGTGCCTTTCCATGTCGCGGACGAGCCCTTACGATTATCATCCGAATTACATGACGACATGGAGCGCTTAGGTGTGGAGCTTTCGGCTTTCATGACGGCGGCCGATGAGCTGTACCACACCGATGAAGAGGCCGCCGCTCTGCTGGACCGTGGCAAACCCGAGATCTTCCGGCGTGAGAGGGCGGCAAAACAACCTTTCATCCGACCCGACCTGATCATCACGGAGGACGGTTTCGCCGTCTGCGAGATAGAGACTTCGCCGTTCGGTCTGGGTCTGGCATATGCTCTCAACACTGCTTACCGGGCCGAGGGCCACGAGACGATCGTCAACGGCGAACTTGCGCATCACCTCGATAGCGTTCTACCTGACAGCGGCTCACTGGTATATAGCGACAAGACGAAGGCTTATGCAGGCCAGCTCGGTTACCTGGAGGAGCGATTGTTTTCGGCCAATGGCCGTGACTGGGCTTTGCGGGAAGCTGCCGAGGCAGCCGAAGAGGGAGGTACATCTGGTGAGGCGATTTACCGCGCCTTTTATCTGCACGAGTATGGCACGGATCCGGCGGTTCGCGAGCTGATTGAACAGGGTGAGGCGGCAGAGGGCGACTGGACGCCCTCATTGACGCCCCATCTCGAAGAGAAAGCCCTCATGGCCCTCCTATGGGACGACCGGTGGGAAGCCTACTTTCGCCGTGAACTCGGCGATGCCGGCTACAAATATCTGCAAAGTGTTATCCCGCCCACCTGGATCGTCGGCGAGGAGGAGCATTTCACACCCGGTCTTCCCGGAGGTGTCTCCGACGTGGAGGATATCGCCGGTTTGCCACGGCCGCAGCGCGCCCTTGTGCTGAAATCGTCCGGCTACGACCGTCATGGCTCCTGGGCCGAGAGTGTCGAGCTGCTACACACGAAGTCACAGGTCGAAGCCGGCCGGCTGCTCGTCGAGGCTGCCGCCCGTGATGACAGCTTGCAGATCGTCCAGGAATTCCGGCGCGGCACTAAGATCCCGATGACGTATACCGAAAACGGCACCACCCGGACTGACGAGGTCAGGGTCAGACTTACACCATACGTCGATCCGACGACGGGTCGGATCATCGCTGCCAAGGCGACCGGCCGCACCGGCACCGATTTCATCCATGCCGCCAGCGATAGCGTCAACGCCGCTGTGGGGGTCCGCTAGCATGCAACTCGTCATCTTCGACTGGAAGTGGACGCTTTACCATCCGCCGAGTAAGCAGTTACTGCCCGGCGCCAAGGAGCTCATCGAACACTTGCACGCCAAGGACGTCAAGATGGTGCTGGTCGGCAAGGATCAGGGTGGCAACATGGACGAGATCGTCGACAAGTTGGACGTGCGCAAATACTTCCATGACATCAGATTCATTAAATCTGCCAAGACACCTGAAATATTCAAGGAGTACATCAAAGAGCTGGTGCCTGATCAGGTGTGGGTGATTGGCGACCGTATCAGGGGTGAGATCGACACCGGTAATAAGGTCAACGCTCGAACGGTGTGGATGAAGGTCGGGAATTTCTCGAACGAGGGTCCGCGCTCGAAAGAGGAGGAACCTGATTACACCTTCCACTCTTTGCACGACCTGCTAGGACTGTTCGGGGGCGCCGGCGACAGCGCCGAAACCGAAGCCGACGGCTAGTCCTGGGTGTGCTATCATAAGCTGTAAGCATTACACGGGGGTAATACGGACGATCACGTATGAGTAAAGTGGCGCATTATTTGCAGGAGCATCTGCAGGGCGAAGTCATGACGAGCACTGACGCCCGCCGTTATTTCGCGACCGACGGCAGCATTTTCCAGGTGGCGCCAGCGTTGATCGCCTACCCAAGGGTGGAGAACGACGTGCGCAAGACCTGTCGCTTCAGCTGGCAGCTGGCTGAGCGTGGCCGCATCATTCCCATCACGGCTCGCGGTTCAGGCACGGACCGCACGGGAGCGGCGCTCGGCAGCGGCATCATGCTGGTCTTCCCGGCACATATGAATCGTATCCTCGAGATTGACACCAAGAACAACACCGTGACCGTCGAACCCGGCATCAACTATGCCAAGCTTCAGCAGACGCTGCACACACATGGCCAATTCCTGCCACCGTATCCGGCCTCTCTGGAATATTCGACCATCGGTGGCGCCATCGCCAACAACGTCTCCGGCGAGAAATCGTTGAAATATGGCGATACACTGGATTACGTCAAGGGGCTGCGCGTAGTGTTGGCCAACGGGGAGGTCATCGAGACCCGCCGGCTCACCAAGAAGGAGCTCAGCAAGAAGATGGGTCTGGCCACCTTCGAAGGCGAGATATATCGTTCCGTTGATACATTGCTTGAGGAGCAGCATGACCTAGTGGCACAGCTCAGCCGTAACGTCACCCATAACAACGCCGGCTATAATCTGCTCGACATCAAGCATAAGGACGGTTCGTTCGACCTCACACCGCTGATCGCCGGCAGCCAAGGCACGCTCGGCATCATCACCGAGGCTGTCCTGAAAACAGAAGTACACAACCCACAGGTCACACTGGTATTGGCCAAGTTCGACAGCTTGGAACACACCCAGGCGGCCGTCATGGAGCTCAAGGACCTATCAGATCCGCCGAGTGCCATCGAGCTGATAAATGACGGCGTGCTACAAGAAATTCACGACCTTAACCCCAATCAGATCAACGACATCATCCAGCCGCCGTTCCCACTGGCGACGTTGCTCATCGAGTTCGATTCCGGCGAGCGGGCCGTGAAGAAGGTGCTGAAGAAGCTCAATAAGATACTTGAGAATTACGCGCTTGATTTCGAGGTCAGTGACGATCCGGAACGGCAACAGCAGTTCTGGAAGTTGCGTCAGTCCACCAGCGCATTGATCGGTCATAATGAAGGTTCGGCACGGGCCGTGCCGCTGATTGACGATGCCGCCGTGCCGGCCGACAGGTTACGTGAATACCTGGAAGGCAGCACCCATATCCTCACGACCAACAATCTGCCGGCTGCTGTCTGGGGTCACGCCGGCGATGGCAATCTGCACATGCAGCCCCGACTCAACGTCGGCCAGGTCGGCGATCGCCAAAAAGCCTTCCGGCTGTTAGAAGAATACCAACGTCTTGTGCTGCGCCTAGGCGGGACCATCAGCTCATCGGCGGGCGACGGCCGTCTGAAGACGCCATATCTGGAAGCCATGTATGGCCCCGAGCAGTATGGCCTGTTCGTCAAGGTCAAGCAGATCTTTGACCCGTATGGCACTTTGAATCCGGGCGTTAAATTCGGCACTTCACTGGACGACCTCAAAGCCATGATTCGGCCGGAATACGATCTGGCGCACCTCTACGACCATCTACCCCGCAGCTAGGCTTGAGTTTTGAGGCCGGAACAGATACGATATGATGGTCTTGATAAGCGCTCCATGAGCGCGTTTCCACGGGGACGTGGCGGAATTGGTAGACGCGCTACCTTGAGGTGGTAGTGGGAGCAATCCTGTGGAGGTTCAAGTCCTCTCGTCCGCACCATAAAGATTATTATGGATAGGCTACCACAAAGCGAAATACCATTTGGCTGGCCCTGTAGATCACATTGGCCACATTGGGACGAAAATG
>DATNAB010000063.1:0-4220 GCA_035573115.1 Verrucomicrobiia bacterium | reverse complement strand
AATCCAGGTCGCCCAGTTGAATACCCTCGAAGGCGTCAAAAAGGAAGAGGTCAAACCCCTGGTAGATCTCTACACTATGCCCGGCAGCGGCAACCGCATCATAGTTCTCTCCGAAGGCCGCCTGGTCAATCTGGGCAACGCTACCGGTCATCCCTCGTTCGTCATGTCGAACTCCTTCTCCAACCAAGTGCTGGCCCAGATCGAGCTGTTCACCAAGGATTATGAGCTCGGTGTCCATCGTCTGGCCAAGGAACTGGACGAGAAAGTCGCCGCCATCCATGTCAAAGCACTGGACGGTCATCTTAGTGAACTGACGTCGGATCAGGCCGAATACCTCGGTTTACCTCAAAAAGGCCCCTTTAAAGCCGACCATTACCGGTACTAGACCCCTAACCTCACCGGTCAAAGTGCTTGCGTTTTTAGCAAATTTGTAGTATAATCGAAGAGTTATGCCTCCTCGAATTCCTCCAATCCATGGCCGCGAGCCCTCCCCTGAAGTTCAGGCTGCAACCGCCCCTGCTGTCGGGCGTATCCATGGATATCACCATGCGGAGGAGGCCCATGAAGCAGCCGCAGGCGTACGGACCGAGACTGCCTTAGACGCGATGCGCGATGCGTGGCATGAGGCAGCCCAATCCGAGAATCCACGCGCCGAAGTCGACATCGAGGTGCTGCGCCGGGTTCCCTGGATCCAACAGCGGCTACTGCAGTCGAAGTGGCTGGGCAGGCTGGCCAGTCCTTATTACAGAGAAAACAGCTTCGGCTTGGAGGAGTATGCCCAAGGCGCCAATTTGGAGGAGCGTTTTGGAGAAGAAGGACACGACCGTCGCTACCAGCGCTACGTGGTAGCACAGCGTATGCGCGGCTTTGTACTGCCACATGTCGTCAGAGGTGATGATAGAGGACGCAAACGGCTGCCGGATGCTCGCCTGCCTAGCCAGAACCGTTCTGAACGCAGAAGGCGCGACGCTTTGGTACTTGCCAATGACGAGCGGTCTTCTTGGACCGGTGGCCTGGAATCAAGAGACCGTACAGCCATAGCGGTGGGTCCGGATTTGGGCGTAATCGGTGTGAATAACACGTTAGTAGCTCGACCTACCAGGTGGGAGAGATTCCTTAATTCATTCGGTATCGATCAGCTGGTAAGGCGTTACCGGCCTAATGCCGCTGCTCGTGGCCTCGAAGCTCTAAACCCCTCAGCCAGCCAACTGGGCGATATCACGGCCAAGCTGGCCGCTATAGCCACTAATGCAGAAGTCCTGCCGCCGCATCCTCGCGATCGCCGGTCACCGCAGTGGCGCGGCTGGGGTGATAATGACCAGAACCTTATCCGACCCACTGAAGGCGAACCGATTGACCCTGCAGCAGCCACTGAAGCCGCCAGGCGTGTGGCAGAAGCTACCCAACGGTTCCGCGACGGCGGACACACCACTCACTAATAAAGCCTTTAGCCCTCTAAAGGATTGCCACCACCAGCCGCCGCATCGGCGCCCGGATCAGGCGCATCTGGAGGAGGAGCGGTACCGCCAGTTGCAGCGGCTTCCCGGCTGTTGCGCCCGTATTCGCGGCGCAGCCGATCGAAGTTCTGGTCGGAACGCATGTCTTCCATCAATTCTCCATACGTAGTTGTACCCAGGTCTTCCCGGAAGACTGCTTCGCCCGTATCGGCATTGCGCATAACAGAGCCGTCGGGATTCCTGGCGTATGTCACGGTACCGAGGGCGTGCAGAACCTGCGGGTCAAGCTGACTTAAGTCGACTTGCTGATGAAGAACTTGATCGGCAACCACCCGGGCACTTTCGGCCGAGTTGGAGGACGCTGCATCAAGTGCATTGGCGGCAAAGGCGAGTTGTTCGACAGCCCCCGCCGGGTTCCCATGACCTGGACCGCCATAGCCAGTAACTGCTCCACCACCGGCTGCATCAGCACGCCCAGCAACGCCGAACTGCTCATCTAACAGCTGCCGGGTCATCGGAGCCATGGCATCGATGTTGCGACGGTGACCGCCAAAGATACGGCCACGACCGGTACCATCTAGGGCGCCGCGCATGACGCGCTGGTTGACGACGCTGTCGGACAGCGGTGTGCCGCCTATGCGGTGCTGATGCATGTCATCCAATATTTCGGCATCCTCAGTGAAGCTGCCGCCGGAAAGGTCGAAGCGACCCTTTGATTCGGCTAATTGACGGCCAGCGGCCAGCATCTCGATGGCCCGCTGCCGGTCGTTACCGGCGATCTCGTTGATGTTGCGGCGACCTTCGGCTGCACCACCTTCTATCATCAGCTCACCGTCAGGCCCGGTGGAGAATGTGGGCGTCAAACCGCTGCTGGTGCCGAACTGGGCGATACCCATGGTTGTGTCGAAGGCGTCGCCGTTCATCGACATCCTGGCGGCGCGTACCAATGCCGTTCCCTGGTTGACATTGTGGAAGTTGCGCCTTTCAAGCTCTTCGCGTACCAGGGCGTCGAAGCCACGCCGGCTTCCCTGTCGTATCTGATGGGAGGCGTGCATCGCTGCCTCGACCAAATCGTCATCCTTCGTCAGTTGCTTGACGTGTTCATTATTTTGCAGGGAGTCCAAGGCCTCGTCGGTCAGTCGGGTTGAGCGGCCGGCGTGCATACGTTCGCGCATACGCCTTGGATTCATACCGGCGTTCCGTAGGTTGCCGATGCCGCCGCCCAATCGGTTGTAACGCCGGGCGAAAGCACTATATGGTGCCAAGACGCCGCCACGGGTCTCGTTCAATAGTTTGCCGTGATTAAAGAGATCATCAGCCCTCGACTTCATGCGGTTACCGCGGAATTGGCTGAGACGCTGGAAGCCCGGCTGGGCCCGCTGGTTGATGAAGTTGCCGGCACCGCTCATGATGCCGCCGGCAAATCTGAAGGTCAGCGGGATGATGAAATACGGGCCGAAGTAGGCTATGAAACCAATGATCTGGTCGAACAGATTACCTTCGTTACCAGACAGTGCCACGGCCGAGAACACCCGTCCGGTGGCGATGAGGCCGGCTATCATCGGGAACATCAGCAGGGTTTTCAGGAAGGTGTCCCACCACAACCGGTAGGCCCGCTGCGTATTGGGAAGCACATAGGCCAGGATAGCTATCGGCGACACGATCACCAGCATGATGATGACAAGCTGCCTCAGGACCAACACTAGGATGGCAACCAAGACGGCCAGTCCCGCGGTAGCCAGGTAGGATAACAGGATACCAAGTCCGGCGAGCAGCACTACACCACCGCCAATCAGAAGCGCTACGAATCCGCCGATAAGGTTACCGGCGCCGCTACCGAAGATATTGAGATTGATATCGTCGCTGAGGTTATGGAACGGTGCCACTATGAGGTCGCGCACGCCGAAACCAAGGTTGTTGGAAAGCGTCACCGCAAAGTTCATGAGCGGCCACGACAAGGTGATACAGATAGCGGCCACCAACAGACGTGGCAATACTTTGCGAATGGTATAAGCATCGAGTATTTCCATGCCGATGCCTTCGGCGACGATCACCACCATCGCCACGGCTACCAACAGGCCTAACGCAATGTCGCGGAAATGCGCCCACGCTGAATAGTAGTCGTTACATTTATCCTGATTGGCACAGAATATATCTTGTGTTGGTACGACCATCTGCTGGGTGATGAGTGCATCAGTTTTCTGGATTGCCGGCACAAGCAGGTCATTGACGACCGGACAGATAATCCAGCTCAGCGGGTTGGCAGTGCCTTCACAACCCAGATCGCTGCCGCCATCGCCACCACCACCGGCGGTCGGATTGGCACTAGCCACGCCATCGCCCAGCCCGGCGTTCTTGATAGCCTGGTCCCAGGCATCCTGCTGGTCCTTACTCAATTTGTTGTAGTTGGAAGTGATGACGTCGGTGTGGATGTGCCCGATAGGCTGTTCCATGCAGTTCCTAAGAACGGCGTTGTTGCTGGGGAGGGAGGCTTTGTAATCGCTGAAATGGTACTGGTCGTAATTCGAGAAACTGGGGTCAGCAGGATTGATGTTGCCAACACCGGTCCGAATGTTGTGATCACCACCGGCGCCTGGTATATCGTAGTCCTGGCTCGGTACATTTCCGGTCGTCGTGTTGATCTGCTGCGGGAAGTGCATGGTGCCGATATAGGTATTGCCCTCGAATCCGACATAGGAGTCGTAAGTCTCATCATGGGGGAAATTCGATCGCCAATCGTTGAGCACGACGCCGAGCGTGTAA
>DATNAB010000062.1:0-2645 GCA_035573115.1 Verrucomicrobiia bacterium | reverse complement strand
GCTGGAACGATCGAGCGTGCTACTACTGATAGGCACAATCATGGCCCGAAGGACACCCACGTGACCCCAGCTGGCCATGGACGTGAAGTTGTTGCTGCTCGTACAGTCGCCGGAGAATGAGGTATTCTTCTGTGCGTCCTGCCAACTTATCTTGATGGAGGTAACCGGTGACACCGTACCGCTCGAGTCGATAGCCGTAAACTCCATGGTGCGCGACTGTTCCGTGGTGATGGGGTTGTAGTACAGGTTAGGTGGATAGGGATTAATCAGCAGACAGGAATATGTCGAGGAGGTGTGATACGCCGATGTGGGACTATCTCTATAATCCACGATATTACTCGAGAGATCGGCCAAACCGGTCGCATAAGCCGGGTTGTTGTCGACGCCCTGTCCCGGCAGACAGCCGGTCTTGGCACCCAGATACCCGTCGCTGATGGCTTTGGCGGCATCATTCACCCCTGATTCTGCGGCGTAGTACGCTTGGCTGGACAGCTGTTTGTCGAGCGCTGAGCGCTGTTCATGGCGCATCAGTTCGGCGAAACCGACTGTCATGAGGCTGAGTATCAGGACCAGCACGATGGCTATAACCAGAGAAGCAAAGCCGCGCTCATCGGTCGGTGTGCGCTTTTTCATAAGCATATTGTACCGCATAACCTAAAATACCCTGCCTATCACCTGGGTACTGATGTTGGAGGGCACGCAGAACTGCGTACCGGTGCTGCTGAGGCAGCTGGCCAAGCCGTTGGCGGCAGTCTGCACGAGATCGCTATCACCGAAGGCCATCCAGACATCGATGTTATAGATACCGCTGCTGGACGAGGTTGGTTGGATGTCAAAACGGGTCAGGCGCATGTGATTACCTAATACCTCATAGCCATCACCCTGGCTGGAGCCATCCGTCGGATTATCCTGGCTGAGAATCTTCAGTGCCGGGCAACTGGTAGCGGTGGGATTGAGCGTATCTCGCCAGAGAACGTGCCGCGTGATCTGGTTATTGGACGAATCGGTACCCAGTTCATGATTGAGCACATAGCTGTAGCGCGTGCTGCCAATACAATAGCTATAGACGGTCGCAGCCCAGTTGCCGCCGCCGTCCAGTTGCCCGACATCGTTGACCGAGTTGGCATAACAGGTCGGCGGGTTGGCGAGCGGCGTACAGCCTACGGGCGCGCTGCCGCTGAATTGGAGCTGTCCGGACAGATCGGACACGATGTTACGGTTGGTGGTCTGCAGATTGGCTGCATTTACACCCTTGGAGTACAGAGCACCGATTTGGATCAGGATGAGGGTCACTGTTATGAGCAACACCGAAAGGACACTCAACGCGATCATCAGTTCGACGATCGTGAAGCCACGGTTTGCTGTTGGTTTCGTCCTTGTTCTCACCTTTTTATGCACCTTAGGCCACCGGTATAAGCATAATCATTACTGTATATGATTGCTCTCTGATGGGCAAGCTGATATCCTAAGCGTAAGCGATGAAGAAAGCCATGAAGATCATCCTGGTCCTATTGCTACTCGTCATAGTGGTGGGTGGAGGTGTCTATTTCTGGCATAAGCATCAGACGGACCGGCAAGCGACTATTGCCAAGCAGAAAGCCGCGGCAGCCGCGAAGAGCAAACCCAAGGGACCTACCTCGCCACCGAAACTGAAGAAATCAGCGGTTACGAAGTCTCAACAACCCCTGACAGCCGAAGAGTACAATAAAGCCGCCGGGTCCACTACTGTTCCCAAGCAGGCGCCGGCTAAAAAATAGCCTTGATTTAACGTCCCGACTTAGCGTCTCCTTCTAAGAGGGGCACCCATAAATCGGCTCGTTGTGGTAGTAAGCGTCGTATACCCAGTAATATCTGTAAAGTGAGCCGTTTATCCATTGATAGGTGGGGCTGCCGACGAAGTACCAGAACCAGGGGTATGGTGAGGTGTGAAGACCACCGTACTGATCATAGTAAGCGGACGTGTAGGCTGAGTCCGGCAGTGAACCGCTGAAGCTCCAGTAACCGTCGAGACCGGCATCCCGATAATAATCATAATAGTTATTGTAGTAACTGACTTGGCAGATCGGGCGGATGGTGGCGTTGACCACCGGCACGGGCGCCGTGGCACTAGCGGTAGCCGGACTACCGGTGATCGAGCAGACTTGCCAGCCTGAACGCGTAATGCTGGCCGTGTAGCCGGTGCCCTGCTGCAAGGTGTTGAAGGTCGCGACCGAAGACACGTCGGTGCTCTTCGTAAAGGGGCCGCCGAGGCCGTTCATGCGGACCGTCGTGCCGCTCAGATTGCCCGCCGGATTCGTGCACGGAGGTGTGGGGTTGGCCGTGGTTCCCGACGGTCCGGTCTGCGGTATGGCCTTGACCACAACACTTACCGAGCCGGAGAACGGCGGCGGCGGCGGGACTTCCGGGTCGATGTACCCGCCCGTGAAGCTGGCGGCGATGGTGCCAAGTTTGTAGGTCAGCTCTTCCTGTTGACGGCCCAGATTACCGGTGCCGAACCAGCGGACGCGAAAATCGAATACCCCGCCACCACGGCTGACAATGCTGATGTTATACAGCGAACTCTGCGTACACGGGACCGGATAGGTAACCGTGGTCAGATTATCGTTCGCCAGATTCTCGTTGAAGCCTGCTCCCAGCGTGGTGGG
>DATNAB010000061.1:0-2332 GCA_035573115.1 Verrucomicrobiia bacterium | reverse complement strand
TCAGCCAGCCAGCGCCGCACAGCACGATAAGGTTGAAGACGAGCAGCCGGACGAATATGTCGTGGCTGGAGCTGGCATAATCGGCGCCCGGTTTCAATAAAGGTGTGCCCTGGAAGACCGGGAATTGGCGGTAGATGCGGTCGGTCTGTCGGT
The DNA here is from genome assembly GCA_035573115.1 of Verrucomicrobiia bacterium. Lineage (GTDB taxonomy): Bacteria > Patescibacteriota > Saccharimonadia > Saccharimonadales > UBA4665 > DATNAB01. Next base: position 2,179 of record DATNAB010000061.1, on the reverse strand, counting down.
GGAAACCGCGTTCCAGTTCATTGGTGGCTACATGATAGAGGACGACGCTGAATCCGACACTGATGACCATAACGATGGCCAGGTACCACATGGTGAGTTTGAAGGTAGCGGAACGGAACATGGTCTTTTAAGCGCTCAGTTTATAGCCGAAGCCCCGCTGGGTTTGCAGTAATTGCTTAGACGCCGGGAACGGGCGGTCGATTTTATTACGCAGATAGCCGATATAAACCTCGATGGTATTCGGCAAGATATCGGCATCCTGATCCCAGACATGACTGATGATCATATCCTTCGTAATAACTTGTCCGGCGTGATGCATCAGGTACTCCAGTAGCGAGAATTCTTTCTGCGACAGCTTGATAACTTCCTTGCCGCGCTTAACCTCATAGTTGTTGGTGTCGAGTGATAGATCTTCAAGTTGCAGCTTAGTGCCCACCTGCTCCTTCGGTCGGCGCAGCAGCGCGCGTACTCGCGCAGTCAGCTCGTCGAATGAAAACGGTTTAACCAGATAATCGTCGGCACCGCTGTTGAGCCCCTCTACCTTATCACCGATAGCGCCGCGGGCCGTCAACATTAAAACCGGAGTACTGACGCCGCTCTGACGCAGTTTTCGGCACAGTTCTACACCGTCTACGCTGCCCGGTAGCATGCGGTCCAACACAATGGCATCGTAATCCGGATCGCCTGCGGCTGCCAGACCGCTGTCGGCATCATGTACGGCATCGACGGCGAAACCCTTGAGTTCCAGTCCTCGCTTGACGGCTTGGGCGATCTTGACATCGTCCTCGATCACTAAGATACGCATATCCCCATTATACGGCCACTGATGAGAAATAGCTGAGAAGCGCCGCCTCAGTCGTCTTTCTGGACGCCGAGTTGCTGACGGGCGTGGGTAGCGAAGATGATCAGCGTCAGAAGCAGGAGGAACACGATGTACATGGCACGATCGAGGATGTTGGCGGCCACGATGGTACTGTCGCTGATATGGTGAAGGTGTTGCGAGAACAGGAGGAATGACTCACGAAAACCGATCGCTCCGGGGGTCAGCGAGACGAAAAGCGCCAGATTGGCTGCCCCCGTATAAACGAGTGCCTGCCAGATATGCACACCGGGCTGAACGGTCCTCAGTTCAAGATAATAGATGATAGTGACGATGAAGATCTGGGCAAAGGTGGCTGCTGCCAGATAATACCACCCGCGCAGATCCAACTGCTCTAGACGTGGTCGAAGACGATTACTCTTCGTTATTAACCAGAGACATAAGAATCCGATTCCGGCGAGCGGTAATAGCCACCACTTAAGCGTGCTCGAGAGCAGTAGTGCCACACTGATACCACCGTAGAAACAGTAGTATACCAGTGTGGCGACGCCATAATTCTTGAGGCTGACGTTGTGCTTCTTCTTGAGATAAACGGCGCGGAAAGCCGGTCCGCTCTGTAAGGGCCCGAAGAAATTGACTATGGCAGCATACATCGTGAGCAACAGGCTTTCGTGTAGCCGCAACTTCGCCTTGCAGAGGCGGAGCGTGGCTATGGTAACGAAGGCCAGGGCCACGATGCCGATCAGATCAAGGCACACCAACGACACGAGCACAGCCGGCGAGGTTTGGGCAAGCTGATGACGCACCTCGGGATGTTTCACAAAGTAAATGACGAAAGCAACGACCGTGACGATCAGGATTGCGGCAGCAATCAGCGGCCGCCAGATGGAGCGCTTCATATGCTTCTTATAGTATCAGACTGCTCTTGAACGCTTCTGTTAAGCTTTACCACAGCTTTACGGCTATAATAGATGCCGAAGTCTTATATATGGCGAAACAAAGCTCACTAGCGCGCCGGACAGGCGCAATTCTCGGCAGTCGGAGATTCTTTTGGGTCATCCTGGCCTTATTCGTGATCCAGGCCGCTTGGATAGCCCTGAGCGGGCTCTACCCGATGGCCTTCGACGAGGACTTCCACCTCGGCATCATCCGGTTATATGCACACCATATAAGTCCATTCTGGGCTGGCCAACCGCCCGGTGCCGATGCTTTCGGCGCGGTTGCTAGAGATCCATCCTACCTGTACCACTATCTGATGAGCTTTCCATATCGGTTGAGCGGGTTGTTCACGCACGATCAGACGCTGCAGATCCTGTGGCTTCGTGCCATCAATATCGCGCTGTTCACCGCCGGATTGGC
>DATNAB010000060.1:0-2418 GCA_035573115.1 Verrucomicrobiia bacterium | reverse complement strand
CATCCAGGCCTTGAAAAGCAATGACAACCTCAAAGGCGTCAACACTGACGCCCTCGAAGGTATGCTGTTGTATGCCTTCAACGGTGAGGACGAAGTCGCGCCAGCCCAGAGTCTGCACGGTTTTGCTAAAACCAATCCGTCACTTAAATTCGTCGGCGCCATTACGGCCGAAGGCGAATTCCTCAGCGCGGACGAAGTCAAGGGCTTGGCCGTCCTGCCGGGCAAGAACCAGATGATCGCCGGCCTTTTGAACACGCTCAACTCGCCGGTCCACGGCGTCATGAGCGGTCTGGGCGGCAACTTGCACGGCCTACTGCAAGGCCTCGAAGCCAAAGCAGCCAAATAATAGGATAATAAGGAGTAAATCATGGCAACAGATCTGAAGAAAATCGCTGAACAGCTTACGGGGCTGACCGTCCTGGAAGTCAATGAACTCGGCAACATCCTCAAAGACGAATACGGCATCGAGCCGGCTGCCGCTTCGGTAGCCGTAGCGGCCGCTCCCGGCGGCGGTGATGCCGCTCCGGCAGAAGAGGAGAAGAGTGAATATGACGTCGTCCTGAAGGACGCTGGCGCCCAGAAGGTCGCCGTCATCAAGGCCGTCAAGGATATCACCGGTCTTGGTCTCGGCGAAGCTAAGGCCCTCGTGGACGGCGCACCCAAACCGGTCCTGGAAAAGGCCAAAAAGGAAGACGCTGAGAACGCCAAAAAGGCGCTTGAAGACGCCGGTGCAACCGTCGAGCTCGCCTAACCTACGGCTCGTATTCCAGATGTCGCCCACCTGTTTTCCACAGGCGGGCGATATTTTTTGACTTGATTACCCAAACATGATAATTTTAGGAGGAAAGTGTACCTAAATAAACACTTCTCAGAGAGACACCTCATATCATGGCTGAAGTACCAGACAAACAAGTGAAACGCCTTCGAGCTCTTATTCAGGAAGCCGAGACCAGTTTGGCCGCGGCTACCGAGCTGTTGATTAGCCTGGTGGGCGACGACGCCAAAGTCAAGCCGGTAGCACGTGAGGAAACTCTGGGCAAGGTGATCGAGGGCGTGTTCGACGGCCAGAATATGGTTGGCTCGGATGGTAAGACCTACCCGGTACCAGCCAACTATGCCAGTAAGTCCAAGCTCGTGCAGGGCGACATCCTGAAATTGACCATTGCCGAAGACGGTGCCTTCTTGTACAAACAGATCGGCCCCATTCCGCGCAAACAGGTCGTCGGCACCTTGGCGCTGGAAGGCGGCCATTATTACGTCGACGTCAAGAGCAAGAAATACCGCGTACTGCTTGCCAGTGTCACTTACTTCAAGGCCAAGCCGGGCGACCAGGTTAGCGTCAACATCCCTGAAGAAGACAACGGCACTGAGTGGGCCGCTCTCGAAGCCGCACTCTAAAACCACAACAGCTTAGCCGCCCCGGGGCGCGTATAATAAGAGGCAGATGGGGCAAGCGTTATATAGGAAATACCGTTCGAAGTCGCTGAAGGAAATCGTCGGCCAGGAGCATATCACCGCCACGCTGGAACAGGCACTGAAGCAGGGGCGGATTAGCCATGCCTATCTCCTCACCGGACCGCGCGGCGTGGGCAAGACCTCGGTGGCGCGTATCTTGGCGCACGCCGTCAATGGTTTGCCGTACACCGATGATCAGGCACACTTTGACATCATCGAGATCGATGCTGCCAGTAATCGTCGCATCGACGAAATCCGTGAACTGCGCGATAAGGTCTACGTAGCTCCAACCAGCGCCAAATATAAGGTCTACATCATCGATGAGGTGCACATGCTGACCCGCGAGGCTTTTAACGCGCTTCTAAAAACCTTGGAGGAACCGCCGGCACATGCCATCTTCATCCTAGCCACCACGGACGCACACAAGTTGCCCGATACCATCGTCAGCCGTACCCAGCGGTTCACCTTCAAACCGGTGGAGACCGCGCAGGTGGTAGCCCATCTGGATGACATCGCCAAACAGGAGAAGATCGCCATCACTCCGGAAGCGCTCGAACTATTGGCAGAGCATGGCGAGGGCAGTTTCCGCGACAGCATCAGCCTGCTCGATCAGCTCAGTGCCCACGGCACTAAGATCGAGGCCGTGGACGTATTGAAACTCTTAGGCGTACCGCCGGCCGGTGCGATCGATGAACTCGTGGGTGCACTCGAGGGAGGTAGCGGTACGGGTGAGCTCATGACGTTACTGAGCGGTCTCTTCATGCAGGGCTATCAGCCGGCCATCGTCGCCAAGCAATTGGCAGCCAGGTTGCGGCAGCGGCTGATGGATGGGGAGTCCAGCCTTCCCGCTGATCGGACACTCGATTTACTCAAGCGTCTGATCGAAGTACCGGTCTCTTATGATCCGGAGCGTTTCCTGGAAATCGCGCTGCTGGATGCCCGGCCCCCGGCTGAGGTTTCTAC
>DATNAB010000059.1:0-2004 GCA_035573115.1 Verrucomicrobiia bacterium | reverse complement strand
CGCTCCATGGCGCCAATCGAGCCCATGCCGCGATAACTCTTAAATTTGTAGGTCTCATCGCCACCCACGATGCTCTGGAAACGCGCCGGCACTTGTTCCCGTGAGAATTCCACGACCTCGCCGGGTGCCTCGTCAGTGGCGGCGAACAAGCGGCCCATCATGACGGATGAAGCCCCAGCGGCCAATGCCTTGGTGATGTCGCCGAAGTAATTGATACCACCGTCGGCAATAACCGGTACGCCATGCTTATGGGCGACGGCGGCGGTATCGATGATGGCTGTGAGCTGCGGCACGCCCATGCCGGAAACGATGCGAGTAGTACAGATGGCGCCTGGCCCCATGCCGACACGCAGACCGTCGGCACCGGCCTGGATCAACGCCTCGGCGCCCTCACCGGTGGCGATGTTGCCGGCGATGACGTCAACTTTGTGGTGTTTCTTGATGTGGGTCAACGCATCGATGACGAACTTGGAGAAGCCATGGGCCGAGTCGACCACGATGACGTCGACGCCGGCTTCGACCAACGCCTGCACGCGCTCCTCATAACCGGGGCTGGAGCCGACGGCCGCGCCCACGAGATGTCCGCCCTGCTTGACCTTCTTGACCTCAGCAGCCTGTTCTTTGATAGCCAGATTGCGGTGGATGATACCGATACCGCCGGCTTTAGCCAGGGCGATCGCCAGCTGGCTTTCGGTGACCGTATCCATGGGTGCTGAGACCAACGGTGCCTTCAGCTCGATGTTACGGGTCAGTTTGGTGTGGAGTTTGATCTCTGTACGAGAAAACCCGGCGAAGCCGGGTTTGAGAAGTACATCGTCGAAAGTAAGTGCCGGAGTGTTTATAATCCGCATAATCTAGTCTACCCCGAAAGCGTGAGCTTTGTAAAGCCGGCGCGCCAGTTTACAACCGAGTCGCTGAGTACTTTTTCTTGGCGGCGGCGGCGGCAACGTCGAGCACGGTGTTGACCTCTTTGTCGGTCAGCGTACGATTCAGAGCCGTAATCGCTACTCTGAAGGTCACGTGCTTGTTACCAGCGTCCTTCTGATAAATATCGGTCGGCGTAACACGTACCTGGCTGTCCTGCGGTGCCTGTTCGCGGACTTGGGCATCGACGAACTCATATAATTCCTGGTATGCCAGGTCGGCTTTCACCTTCAGGCTGATATCTTGCTTCACGCCTGGGAAACGTGACAGTGGTACGTAGCCGACGCCACCTTGCAAGAGCGGCTGCAGCACTGCGGTATCCATCTCGAAACCGGCGGTGAATTTCGGCAGCTTGAGGGCTCGCGTCACGCTTGGCTTGAATTCTCCGATGATACCGAGGAATTCACCGCCTTTCACCGACACCAATGCTGAGCGTTTTGGTTCATACGGCTGTACCACCGGATACTCCATAGCATCTTTGGTTAGGGGTTTGAATTCAAGTGGCACACCAACAAGCGCTTCCAAGTAGATTCGGGCCTGATAGTACGGCGACCCAGGCTTCTTGAGCTTGTCGGCTGCTGTCACAACGAGGGCCGTGCACTCGAACTCGGCGGGCAGGCCGTCCTTATCCTTCAGGTCAAGACTGTGCGTTTTACCGATCTCGAACAGGGCGAATTCGTCATAGCCCGCCTTGATGTTGGGATGGACTTTCTCCAGCAGGCTCGGCATCAGGCTGAGGCGATAGTACTGCAGATCCGGGCTGAGCGCATTGGCGATCTCGAACGCTTGGGCGGGATCCTGACCGGTCTTCTTGAGCAGGTCGCCAGGCACGAAGCTGTAAGTCAGCACCTCGTTCGCACCAGCCTTAGCAAGCCGGGCGCGAACGGCAGTCTTGGCGTCCAGCAGCAGATCGCGTGGCGCCGGTGTCAGGTCGCGCTTCGGTAATCTTAGCGGCAGCCGATCGTAACCGTACAACCTTCCGACTTCTTCAACAACGTCTTCCGGAATTTCGATGTCGGTGCGCCAAAACGGCGCTACGACGGTAAGCTTCATGCCTTCGGCTTTGACGCCGAACTCGAC
>DATNAB010000058.1:0-5200 GCA_035573115.1 Verrucomicrobiia bacterium | reverse complement strand
CTCCGGCGGCAGCAAGCCTTATTCCATAGAGAATTTCGTGGCGACTAATCTTAAGGCATCGAACGGTACGGCGTTTACGACCGGAGCGACTATCAGCGCTAACTACGAGCCGGTGGTCCGTCAGTTCACGCCCGCCAATCGGTCGAACTTCGCAAGCGTCTTGGCGGTGGAATACGACCAGAATGACAAACAGGGTCTCTCAAGCGGCTTTGACACCTATGATGCTGCAGCGGCTGCTCTGAACGGCAGTGAGGCCAAGACGGCCGACCAGATATTGAAGAGCGCTAAATATAATTAACCTGTGTACTCAGGCGATGTCGTCGAGCATGCGGGCCAGCTCGTGGGGCGTCAGTTCGGCCTTGACGACGTAGCCGTCGGCCTGCTTCTCGATGTCGGCGCGGACATCTTCACGCTGTTCGAGATTGGTAGTGACGATAACTTTGGCTTTAAGGGGTGGCTGACGAGCTGGATCTTTGAGTGAACGCAGGATGTCGATGCCGGATAGACCCGGCAGCATGAGATCGAGAAGGATAATGTCGTACTGGTTTGTCTCGGCGGCCTCAAGGGCCTGTTTGCCATCGGCGATGGCGTCGACCTGATAGCCTGATTTGCTCAGGACGCGGACGTACAGCTCACTTATAAAGCGCTCATCTTCGATGCAGAGAACCTTGCGGCCGGCAGCCGGCTGGGCAGCGGCGGGAGTGGCGGGTGCGTCGGAATCGGACATCGTTTGTAGTATACCCTACCTTCTATACAATGAGTGATTTTTGATCCAGCCGTGGGCGCTGCGGGTGATTTCCTGGTTACCCCCCTGCTTCATGGTCTCGGTCAGCTGGGCATACGGCATCAAGGTGAAGCCGAAGGTGCTGCCCTCGTTCTCCTTGCTGCGAACCCACAGATGGCCGCCGTGGGCATCAATGATGGCCTTGCTGAGGTACAGACCGAGGCCGGTGCCGCCGATCTGAGCCCGGTTGCGGTGGTCACGGTAGAACTTGGTGAACAGATTGGGCAGAATGCTGGTCGGGATACCCAGACCGTAATCCTGAACGGTAGTCTCTATCATGCCATCCTGCGTCAGATGGGCGTCGATGTTGATGACCTTACTCTTGCCGCTGTACTTGATGGCATTGTCGATGATGTTGCTGACGACTTCGTTGATGCTCAGCTGGTCGACACCGACGGGCGGCAGATCGTCTGGAATCTTGCACTGCAAGTCGATACCGCGGACCTTGGCACGTAAGGACATCAGATCGATGCTGCTCTTCAGGATAGTCGCCCAATCGCCGGATTGCAGCTGCAATTCCAGCTGGTCGTCATCGATACGGGCCACGTTGAGGATGTTGTTAACGAAATCGGTTAGCTGCTCGGCCATCGCACGCATCTTCAGCATGAAGCTCTGCAACTCTGGATCGGTGATGCTCTTGCCGAACTCGTCCTCGAACACCTCTATGTAGCCCCGGAGCAGCGTCAGCGGTGTACGCAGCTCATGCACGCTCAGAGCGATGAAGCTGACAGCCTGTTCATCCTGCGAATACTGCTTAGTGTGGTCGAACAGCACTAACATGGTGGCGTTACCGTCGGGGTTGCCATGGTTGTAATATGCTGCCAGATCGAAGAGTCGAGCCGGATGGTTGTCGCGGACGTTCAAGCGCACACGCTCCCAGGACTTAGTGGCGGTGACACTGGCGGTCTTGGCGGTCTTCAGCCAACTATCGAAGGTATCGGCACTCGGGAATGACATGTCCAGCACCATGTAGACGTTCTTGCCGATCAGGTCGGCCGGCGTCAGGCCGATGTAATCAGCGGCCGCCTTGTTAGCGAACTTGATGGTCTCGGTATCATCGAGCAGTACGAGTGGCAACGGTAGGTTCTGGGCGATGAAGTTATGCCCCATATCCCCGACTTCCTTATTGGCATCGGCGGCCGCACGGTCGGCCACACTAGCCAGCTGGTAGATCTGCGAACTGAGATTAGCTACCAGTTCGCGGCCGAAGCGCAAGTTCTCAATCTTCGGCGCAGCCACACCCTGCTCGGTCGGGCTGAGGTGCAGGATGGCCTGCCACAGCGCCGTGAGTGGTTCCATAAGATAGCGGCTGGCTTGGTCGGCCACGATGAACGTCAGCACCATACCGAGCAGGAGGCTGACTGCCACGCTGATAAGGCCGTTAAGGTGGACGAATGTATAGAGTGACCAGCCGAGACCGACGGCCAGCAAGTTCTCGGCGATGAGGATACCGAAGAGATACAGGCGGGCGCGGCGGCGGAGCTTGCTGAGATGGTCCATCGTTTCCTAGGGGGTGTAATTGACGCGGTTGGTACCGGAGACGGCGGTCAGCCAGGTCTGGCCCGGGTTGAGTTTGACTGGTTTGCCGGAGCCGTCTGTGAACGTGAACTGGCTGTAGCCACTGCTTTTGGCCCACTGTCCTGTCGTGACATTGCCGTCTTGGAAGAAGTAAGCCGGACCACTGCCGATAGTGCTGTAATCGGAGTGGTAGCCGTCGGCTTCCAAGCTGTACGGCATGACCAGTGCAACCACGACCTTCGGGCTGATCTGGGCGTTGGTGTTGGCGTCGATGTGCGGAGCGCCGGCTTCACTGCGAGCGTAGCTGTTAGAGGAAGCCACGTAATCATAGTGCACGTTATAAAGCGGGCCGGAAAGCGTCAGATCGATGCTCTTGGCATTCGGTGCCTTGCTGGGTGCATCAGTCTTACGCGGAAAGCCGGTGAACTTGCTGCTGGTGTAGCCCTTGCCTGCCTCCAATTGGTTGAGAGCGGCGATTGAGGTGTAGACGTTATGCGGTGCTGCCCTGCTGGTGATGCGGTGATAGGCGCCGGCGTTATAGAACTGGTCGAGGTCACGCACGTTCCAGGCTTTGATATCTGCCAACGCCTCCGGGCTGCCGCCGACATGGGCCAGCCCGGCATCGAAACCGAGGTCCCAGAGTTCGTAATACGGCCGGACGCTGCGTACCGGGCCGATGTTGTCCGGTGCCGTGTCTTGATATAGTGCCAGGAAGCGGGTGATGCCACCTTCGGCGATGGCTTCGAAGACCACGCTCGCCTGGCTGAGACCAGCCTGCGGCCGGGCGTCGGTGCTGTTCTCGATCATCACGCCGGTGACCGGCCGCTGGTTGACGGACGGGTCGACCGGCAGGCCGCTAAGCGTCGAGGCGACAGTTGACGGTTGTTTAGAGGCCTTCTTGACGGCCTTCTTCGTAGGTTGGGCTTTGGCGAGAGGGTGGGAGGTATGGTGCGTCAGGGCTAGGCCGACACCTGAGGTGACCAATAAGACGACTACTGCGGCGGTTATCCATTCCTTCTTACCCGGCGGCCAGTGCAGCGCCAGACGTTGACGCCAGCTCGTCTTGGGGGGTTGTGGTTTCTCAAGATGGGGCAGTTCGGATGGACCGGTAGGTCCGGCGAAGTCCTGCTCCGCGGCTACTTCTTCCGGCGTGCGAAAGACTTCCTGGTTGCTCTTCTTCTGTGCGGCCCGTGTTTGTTTGTTGGCCGACCTGATGTCGGAATCCATGTATCCATTGTAACAATGCTTATGGCAATATACCAGCTTCTTACTTGAGGGCGTCCAGCTGGGTATGGAGGCGTTTCAGACTGCGCTCTTTGCCGAGTACGGCCAGCGTATCGGCCAGACCCGGGCTGGCTGGTGCTTGGGTGGTAGCGATGCGGATGAGACTGAATAGGACGGCCGGCTTCTGCCCCGTCTGCTCCAGCAGTTGATTGAGACGCTTGCTCAGGTCTATGGGCGAGAAGTCGGACTGTTCAAGACTGGCCTTGGCCTGCTCCAGCATAGCTTTCAGCTCTTGGTTGTCCATCTTCTTAAGCTGTTTGTGGTTGTCGATCAATTTGGGGTCCACTGGCAGATCCACAAAGAAGAAGTCGGTCTGTTGCGGCAGTTCGGCCAGATACTTCAGGCGTTCACGAGTGATGTCCAGCACCTGCTTCTTATAATCTTCGGGTGCGTCTTTGGCCGATTCCGGCCAGAATCCCCCGCACCGGCTGTAGACGGTATCGTTGTCCAGCGTCCGGATCCAATGGCCGTCCATCCACTCCAGCCGGCGTTCGTCGAACCGGGCGCCGCTCCGTTGAACATGGTCCAGGCTGAACCTTTCGATCAGCTCCTCGCGGCTGAATATCTCCTGCGTGGTGCCGTCGTTCCAGCCGAGGCTGGCAATGAAGTTGATCAGCGCCTCGACCAGGTAGCCATCTTTTAGATAATCGAGTACATCCTTGGCGCCATCGCGCTTGGATAGTTTCTTGTTGCCCTGCTCGTTCAGGATGTGCGGCATGGTGGCGAAGACCGGCGGCGTGAATCCGAGTGCCTCGTGCAGGTTGAGGTAGTTCGGCACGGAGGCGATGAACTCCTGGCCGCGGATGACGTGCGTGATGGCCATCTCGTGGTCGTCGACGACGTGAGCGAAATTATAGGTCGGAAAACCGTCGGATTTGATAAGGATAAAATCGTCGATGGCTTCTGCGCCGGCATGTAGCTTACCCATGACAGCGTCCTGCCAATCATAGGCTTTCGGCTCGGATTTGAAACGCAGCGGTCGCTTGCCGTCCCATGCCGGTTGCTGCTCCGGCCGATGGTCGCGGTACAGGAAAGGTTTCTTAGCTTTTTGGGCCTGTTCGCGGAAGCTCTGGACCTCTTCGGGACTATAAGGATCAGCATAAGCGCGGCCGGCATCCAAAAGTGTCTGCGCCCAAGTCTTATAAGTGTCGAGCCGTTCAGTCTGGCGATAGGGGCCGTAATCGCCTGGCAGATCCGGACCCTCGTCGTAATCGAGGCCGAGTGCCCGCAGGCTATCGATAATGTGGGTTTCGGCGCCTTTAACCTCCCTGGCTCGGTCGGTGTCTTCGATACGTAAGATAAACTGGCCGCCGGTCTGGCGCGCGACCAGCCATGCGAACAGCGCCGTACGCACACCACCAACATGTAAAAAGCCGGTGGGACTGGGCGCGAAACGAGTACGGGCGGGCTTCATCGGCTCCTATTATAAGAGAAAAACGGGGATTTACCGAACGGCGCTGTGACTACGGAACACGCGACGACGACGCGGCAACGGCTCGATGGGTGTTCTTGCCTGCTGTACGGCGAACTCCAGCAATTCATCAGTCGTGAGCGGGCGGCGGCGGATGGGTTCGGCAATGGGGCGTGGCTGGACGGCCGGTGCGGCCGGTTCAA
>DATNAB010000057.1:0-10822 GCA_035573115.1 Verrucomicrobiia bacterium | reverse complement strand
GGTTTGACCTGGCTATCGAGGCCTGTAATGAGCTTAAGGTACCGCTGATTGTCATCGGTGACGGCCCTGACCACGGCCGATTGGAGAGGCTTGCCGGACGCAGCGTCACCTTCCTGACCAACACCACCGACTTCGAGCTGGCCGGACATTTTCAGTCGGCCATCGGCTACATCATGCCCAACATGGACGACTTCGGTATCGTGGCCGTGGAAGCGATGGCTGCAGGAACGCCCGTTATCGCTTATAATAAAGGCGGCGCCTTGGATTACGTCGAGCCTGGCAAGACCGGTTTGTTCTTCGAACGACAGACGGCCAAGCAATTGACCGGGGCGCTGGAAACCGCTATGAACAGATCTTTCGACCACACTGCCATCGCTGAGCAAGCCAACCGCTTTTCGGAAGCGGTGTTCACGAAGACCCTTAAGGATTACATCAAAACCTGTCTCGCCGGAAAGTCCGGGAGGGCTTAAGGCATGTGCGGCATCGTTGGCTACATTGGGCAGCGTTCAGGTACGGATATCGTTTTACAAGGTTTGGAGGCGCTGGAATATCGCGGTTACGATTCGGCCGGCATCGCGCTGGTAGATAACGGCACCAGCGAGGTTTTCAAGCAGGTTGGACGGGTGAGCGGCCTAGTCAATGACGTCACCCGCGAGAACCCGCATGCCAATCTGGTCATTGGGCACACCCGCTGGGCCACGCACGGCACGCCAACTATGCTGAACGCTCATCCTCAGAGCAATAACATGCAGACAATTTTCGTCGTGCATAACGGCATCATCGAGAACTTCGCAGAGCTCCGGCGCCGGCTGCAAGACGTGGGCTACACCTTCGTATCGGAGACCGATACCGAAGTCATTCCTAACCTTATTGATTATTATGCCCGGCAGTTGCCGTCATTGCAGGAGGCCTTCACGGCGGCGTTGAGAGACGTACGTGGCGCCTATTCCATCGCCGCCATCTCCACCACCGATCCGGACACGATCTACGCCGCACGGTTGTCGAGCCCGCTAGTCATCGGCGTGGGCGAGCACGAACACATCCTGGCTTCCGACCCAACAGCGCTCATGGAATACACCAAGAAAGTCATCTACCTGGAAGATTATGATGTGGCTGTCATCACCAAGGACAAGGTCTCTGTCCACAACCTGCAGGATGACCGGCACAGCGAACCGAAGGCCGAGCTATTGGATTACGACAGTGAGGAGGCCCTGCTCGGCGACTTCCCGAATTTCATGCTCAAGGAAATCTATGAGGCACCGGCGACCATCCGCTCAGCGACACTCGGACGGGCCCTACCCGACCAGAGCCTGGTCAAGCTCGGCGGTCTGGAAAGCGTGTTGGGGCAGCTCCAATACATCGATCGCATCGTCATCGTGGCCATGGGCACGTCCTATTACGCCGGCCTGGTCGGCGAATACTTGCTGGAGGAGCTGGCCGGCATCCCGGTTGAAGTGCAGTTGGCCAGCGAGTTCAATTACCGCAAAGAACCATTTTCGCGTAGCACGGCACTAATCGCCATCTCACAGTCCGGTGAGACCGCCGATACCATCGCAGCGCTCAAGAAGGTCGCTGATTATGGCGTGCTGCGTCTTGGCATCGTCAACGCCGTCGGTAGCACCATCGCCCGTATGACGGACGCCGGTGTCTATTGCCATGCCGGTCCGGAAAAAGCCGTCGCCAGCACTAAGGCCTTCATCGCCCAGGTTACCGTCCTGACGCTGATCGCCCTGCACCTGAACAACGGCACCAGTAAACGTTTCAAGCCGTTGCTTGAGGAATTGAACGCCCTGCCCGCAAAAGCTCAGGCGGTACTTGATCAGGCCGAGAAGATCAAACACATCGCCGAGAAATATACCGATTGCCGCGACTTCCTGTATATCGGCCGGCATAACGGTTTCCCAGCCGCGCTCGAAGGCGCTCTAAAACTAAAGGAAATCACTTATATCCATGCCGAAGGCTATGCCGCCGGCGAGATGAAACACGGGCCGCTGGCCATGATCGACGAGAACTTCCCCACGTTCGCTGTAGCCACCAATTCGATCCTGCTTGATAAGACGTATTCTAATATCCAGGAGATCCGCGCTCGCAAAGGTCCGGTGGTGGCCGTCGCTACAGAAGGAAATGAACGCATCGGCGAACTGTGCAAAGACGTCATCTACGTACCCGACACCGAACCGGAATTACAACCACTGATGGAAGTCATGGCCATGCAGCTGTTCGCTTATTACATCGCCATGAAGCGCGGCTTCGATGTCGACCGGCCACGCAATCTGGCCAAGTCCGTCACCGTCGAGTAATCAATCTTTCTTTTCTTTTGCTTTGCTGATGCGCTTGCTAACGTCGCCGACTTTCTGGGCGTATGTCTTGTTTGTCACGAGAAAGCCGTTCTTGGTTGCCACCACCGCGATATTGTCCAAGCCAATGATCGCCACCGGCAGATCCTGCTCGTTGCGGACGTAGCTATTCGTCACCTGTTCCAGTTCGATGTTATCGCCGTTCGTGGAGTTACCTTCGCCGTCCTGGTCGCTGACGCCGTGCAGGTCGTGAAAGGAACCGATATCCAGCCAGTCGAAGCTGCCCGGTACCACCAGTCCGTCGTCGATCCGTTCGGACAGGGCCTTGTCGATGGTCTCGGAGGCGAAGCCCAGGTAGGTCTCAACCGTGTCGTCACTTTTCTGCAAAGCCTGATATTCGTTCCACAGCTTCTCAGATTTGTCTTTCAGCTCACGCTCCAGGGTCTCCTGCGTAGCGACCAGGTAGCCGGTATTCCATAGGTAATTGCCGCTGCGGACATATTGAGTGGCTGTCTTCTTGTCCGGTTTCTCGACAAATTTCTTCAGCTCATAAGCCTGCTTGAAGCCGTTCTGCAAGCGATCGCCCTTTTCCATGTAGCCGAGTCCGGCCGACGGATAGGTCGGCTCGACGCCCACGAACACCATTTTGCCGGTCTTCTCGGCCAGTTCGGCGGCGTGTGCAGCGGTACCCGTGAACCCACGGCGGTCGCGAATCATATGATCGGCCCATAAGAAAAAGATCGCCTGGTTGCTCAGACCCCGCTTCTTGATAGCATCGAGGGCCAGCAGGAAACAGGACGCCGTTCCACGCCGTGCCGGTTCGACCAAAATGTTCTCTTCCGGCAACGTCGACAGCTGCTCCTTCACATGGTGGGCGTGCGAGGCTTCCGACACCACGAAGATCCGATCCGGGTCGGTCAGGTCGCTCACACGTTGCAATGTGTTCTGCAGCAAGCTACGTTCGTTGGTAAGGCGCAGAAGGTGTTTCGGGTAGTTCTGGGTGGACAGCGGCCACAGGCGCGTGCCTGACCCGCCAGCTATAATCACGACAATCATTGCTACATAATACCGCAAAAGTTAGGGCAAGTGGTACCGCGTGCGCTACAATTCAATACGTTACGTAGCAGGAGGTACGATGTCAGCGATTGAAAATATCTTCAAAGCCTACGACGTGCGAGGCAAAGTAGGCAGCGAATTGACGGCTGAAGTAGCCGGCAAGATTGGCCGGGCATTCGCCGACTGGCTGCCTGATGACGGCGCCGTGGCTGTCGGCCGTGATATGCGCCCCGACTCAAAAGAGTTAGCCGACGCCATCATCGAGGGATTGATCGAGCAAGGCCGCGACGTGTGGGATATCGGCGAGGTCACCAGCGACATGATTTATTTCGCCACCGGCAAGTTCGGCTTAGCTGGCGGCGTGGTCATCACTGCCAGTCATAACCCCGGCGCGTATAATGGCATCAAGTTCTGTCGCGAGGAGGCCAAACCGATCGGCGAGGAATCCGGACTGTTCGAGATCCGCGACAAAGTCGTCGCCGATAGTTTTGAAAGTTCCACGGCCAAGGGCACGGTTACGCAGAAAGACGTCGTAGAAGATTGGATCACCCACGTGCTGTCGTTCGTCGATGCCAGCAAGATGAAGCCGCTGCACATCGCGGTCGACGCCGGCAACGGCATGGCCGGTAAGATCTTCCCTGAGCTGGAACCGTATGTGCCGTTCCAGGTCGAGGAGTTGTATTTCGAACTCGACGGCACCTTCCCCAACCACATCGCAAACCCTCTTGAGCCGAAGAACCTGGTCGACGTCCAGAAAGCCATCAAACAGCACGGCTGCGACGCCGGCGTGGCGTTCGACGGCGACGGTGACCGGGCCGTGTTGCTCGACGAAAAAGGCGAGCTGGTTACTGGTACCGTGCTGACTGCAATCCTGGCTGAATACTTCCTCAAAGAATACCCGGGCGCCACCGTCCTGCATAACGCCATTTGCGGCCGCGCAGCGGTTGAGGCCATCGAGAAGGCCGGCGGCAAAGCCGTCCGCACCCGTGTGGGACATTCCTTCATCAAGGGCGAGATGCGCAAGAATAATGCCGTTTTCGCCGGTGAGCACAGCGGACACTACTACTTCAAGGATAACTACATGGCCGATAGCGGCCTGATCGCGGCCGTCATCGGGTTGTATATCTTGAGCTTGAGCGGCAAGAAGCTGTCCGAGCTGACAGCACCCTACCGCAAGGCGTACGTCCAGATCAGCGAGACTAACTTCGAGGTCGAGGACAAGAAAGCCATGTTAGAGAAGATCGCCAAAGAGTTCGAAGGCCAGGAAACCGACATGTTGGACGGCCTGACCGTCAACTTCAAAGACGCCTGGTTCAACGTCCGACCTAGTAACACCGAGCCACTTCTACGCCTGAACGCCGAGGCCAAAACCAAGGCCGAACTTGACGAACTCGTTGCTAAAGTCACGGCCCTCATCACTTCTTAAAACTGCTATACTGGAAGATATATGAAGATTGTCGTCACCGGCGGTGCAGGCTTTATCGGTTCGAATTTCGTCCACTACGTCTACCGCGAGCGACCGGACTGGCATATCACCGTCTATGACCTGCTGACATACGCAGGTAACCTGAAGAACATCGAAGGACTTGATGAGAGCCGCGTGACTTTCGTCAAGGCAGATATCTGCGATGAGGCCGCCATCCAGAAGGCGGTTAAGGAGTGCGATGCGGTGGTGCACTTCGCCGCTGAATCTCATAACGATAACTCGCTGCATTCACCCTGGCCGTTCATCAACACCAACCTCATCGGCACCTACCAAATCCTGGAGGCCTGCCGCAAATACAAGAAGCGCCTGCATCATGTATCTACCGATGAAGTCTACGGCGATCTGGAGCTGGATGACCCGGCCAAGTTCACGCCTGACACACCCTATAACCCATCAAGTCCGTATTCCAGCACCAAGGCCGGTTCCGATCTGCTCGTCCGCGCTTGGGGGCGCAGCTTCGGCGTCGAAGCCACCATCAGCAACTGTTCGAACAATTACGGCCCCTACCAGCACGTCGAGAAGTTCATTCCGCGCCAGATCACTGAGATCCTGGAAGGCCGCCGGCCGAAGCTTTATGGCAGCGGCGAGAACGTGCGCGACTGGATCCACACCGAGGATCACTCTTCGGGCGTGCTGACGATCCTAGAAAAGGGCAAACCCGGGGAAACGTATCTTGTCGGCGCCGACGGTGAGAAAAACAACAAGGAAGTCGTCGAGATGATTCTCGAACTGATGGGCAAGGACGCCCAGGATTACGAGCACGTCAACGATCGCCCCGGCCACGATCTGCGTTATGCCATCGATGCCACGAAACTCCGCGAGCAGCTCGGCTGGGAGCCGAAATACACCGATTTCCGGAAGGGTCTGCAGCAAACAATCAACTGGTATGAGCAGAACGAAGCCTGGTGGCGCCCACAGAAAGCGGCCACCGAAGCCAAATATAAGGAGCTGGGACGATAATGGCTGACCAACTTGCCGTCCGCGAAACCGCCATCCCCGGCCTGTTCGAGGTCGACCTGGTGCTACACGGCGACAACCGCGGTTGGTTCAAAGAGAATTATCAGAAAGCTAAGTTGGAGGCCCTCGGCCTGCCGGCTTTTGAGATCGTGCAGAACAACTTTTCGTTCAACGCCGAGGCCGGTGTCACCCGCGGCATGCATGCCGAACCCTGGGAAAAGTTCATTTCACTTGCCAACGGCAAAGTGTTCGGTGCCTGGGTTGATCTGCGCAAAGGAGACAGCTTCGGCAAGATGCACACGGCTGAGATCACCCCCGGCAAAGCCATCTTCGTACCGCGCGGCGTGGCCAACGGCTATCAGACCCTGGAAGCGAACATTACCTATACGTATCTCGTGAACGAGCACTGGTCGCCCGAGGCGAAATATGCCTCGCTCAGCCTGTTTGATCCGGCAGTTAACATTCCTTGGCCTATCGCTCAGGGCCAGGCCATTATTTCCGAAAAGGATGAAAAAAATCCGTTGCTCACAGACGTCATACCGATGGAGTTCCCGACCGCATGAACGATACACAGGTATTCATCACTGGCGCCAACGGTCAGCTCGGACAAGCCCTTAAGGCTCGATATCCGGGTGCTCAGAGCGCTGACATCAGCGAGCTGGACATCACCGATCGCGCATCAATCAGTAATTATGACTGGTCCAACATTAAAGTTTTAATAAACGCGGCAGCATATACCAACGTCGATGGAGCCGAAACAGCGGAAGGCCGGATAGCAGCCTGGAAGGTCAATGCCACGGCTGTCAGCTATCTGGTTGAAGCGGCTCGGGAACATGATATGACGCTGGTGCATGTATCCAGCGATTACGTGTTCGATGGCACGCAGGACCCACATACTGAGGACGAACCGTTATCACCACTGGGCGTCTACGGCCAGAGCAAAGCCGCCGGCGACATCGCCGTCGGTCTGGCGCCCAAGCATTACCTGCTGCGCAGTAGTTGGGTGATCGGCGAGGGCCCGAACTTCGTCCGAACCATGCTCGGCCTGGGCGCCAAAGGTACCGCGCCGACCGTGGTGGCCGACCAGATCGGCCGCCTGACCTTCACGAGCGAGCTGGTCAGGATCATCGACCATCTGCTTTCCGGCCAGGCTCCTTACGGCACCTACAATGCCAGCAACAGCGGCGAATCAGCTAGCTGGGCAGACATCACCAGGACCATCTTCAAGGAAGCCGGTTACGACTTGCAGGTAAGCGATACCACCACGGCCGATTATTACGCCGGTAAGGCCGGGATCGCACCACGGCCACTTAAAAGCACCCTGGCACTTAACAAACTGGAAGCTACTGGTTTCAAGCCTATCGATTGGCGAGAAGATCTAACCAAGTACATAGCGAAGGAGAAGCAAGCATGAAAGGAATCATCCTAGCCGGTGGCTCTGGCACCCGGCTGTATCCAATCACCATGGCCATCAGTAAGCAGCTGATGCCGATCTATGACAAACCGATGGTCTACTACCCATTGAGCACCCTTATAGCAGCTGGCATCCGCGACATCCTTATCATCTCGACACCCACCGACTTGCCCCGTTTCGAGCAACTGCTCGGAAGCGGTGAACGGATCGGCTGCAACTTCACCTATAAAGTCCAAGAAGAACCCCGCGGCCTGGCCGACGCCTTCATCGTCGGTGCTGATTTCATCGGCCAGGACAAGGTCGCCATGATCCTGGGTGATAACCTGTTCTACGGCGCCGGTCTGGAAAAACAGCTGCGATCGTACACCGATCTCGACGGCGCGGTTGGCTTCGCCGCTCAGGTCAAAGATCCGGAACGTTACGGCGTTTACGAGTTCGACAAAGACATGAAGGTGCTCTCTCTCGAGGAGAAGCCGGCGAAACCCAAATCCAGCTATGCCAGCGCCGGCTTGTATCTGTTCGATAACGAGGTGGTTGAAATCGCGCAAGGCGTAGAACCGAGCGCGCGTGGCGAGATCGAAATCACTTCCGTGCTCGACGCCTACCTGCAGAAAGGCAAGCTGAAGGTCTCGTTGTTCGACCGCGGCACCGCCTGGCTGGACACCGGAACATTCGATTCGATGAGCGACGCTTCCGAGTACATCCGAGTCATGGAAAAACGTACCGGCATCAAGATCGGCTGTATAGAAGAGGCGGCCTTCCGGCGCGGCTTCATCGACAAAACCCAACTCCGCGAGATCGCCGAACCGCTCAAGAAGTCCGGTTACGGACATTATCTGCTGTCGTTGGCCGACTAGAGCCATGGAAAAGATCCGCACGACGGCCACGTTCCTGTATCGGCATCATTTCGTGCGCTACCTGATCGTCGGCGGTACCACGTTCATTATCGATTTCGGCACCCTGATCCTGTTGCATGGCAAGCTCGGCTTCGGGATCGCCGCTTCCACGTCTGTCGCCTACTGGCTATCCATCACCTATAACTTCATCCTCAACCGCTACTGGACCTTCGACGTCTGGGAAAAGGAAAGCCTGCAGCGGCATTTGACGACTTATCTATTCTTACTGATCATAAACTACCTGTTCGCAGTGACGTTCGTGTCGTTCATGAGCGACCACATTAATTACCTGTACGCCAAAGCCATCGCCGTCATCTTCCAGATGATCTGGACCTATCCGGTCTATAAGCATTTCATCTTCACTACCAAACAACCGGACTGAGAAGACTCGGACTTATTTCTTCGGCTCGCGTGGCCCCAGCGCATAGAAATACCAATGCAAATATGACGGCAGCCACTTCCACATCCGAAAATTAGAGTCGCCTGCGGTGCGATCGCGCCAGGTGGTCGGCAGCTCGGCGATCGGTCGTCGCTGATGGAAAGCTTTGACGGTGATTTCCATGGCGATCTCGAAGCCGCCGCTGCTCTCAATAGTAATGGAGTCGAGCAACGCCTTGTCATACATTTTGAAGTTGTTGGTGACGTCGTGCGTCGGCACGCGCCGCACCCAGTACAACGACACGCCGGCCAGGCGTGACATGGTACGTTTTAAAAGCGGGCCGCCGATCTGCCGGCCGCCTTTCATATAGCGGCTGCCACAGACCACGGCCGCCCCTTCCAGGTATTTCTCATACATCTTATCAACCATGGACAGGTCATCGGCCAGGTCGGCCATGATGATCAGCACCGGGCCTGATTTCACCTGACCGAAGCCGCTTTTAAGGGCGTTCAGCGGGCCGGGGGCGATGGTGTTCTTATGTAGGACCACCGACGTATCTTTGCGGGCATATTTCTTGGCGACCGGTACGGTCGTGTCGTCGTCGAAATCGTAGACTACCACCAGCTCATGCGGCGTCTTGATGTTCTTTCTAACGGCCTCGTACAGCTTCGGAAAGTTCTCCGCTTCGTTGTAAACCGGCGTGATTATGTGGAGCAGTGGTCTAGCGCTTTTGCTAGATGTTGCCATGCTCGACTTGTTCTTTAATCCAGGGGATGACTTCGTTGAGCATCTTATCAAGCGAGGTTGTAGCTTCGTAGCCGAGTACTTCTTTAGCCTTCTTGGTGTCGGGAACGCGCTTCTGGACGTCGTGTTCGAACGGCTTGTCGGACACGACACTGAAAGGCTTATCGCCGTTCAGTTTCTTCCAGATGGCTTCGGCGAGTTCCAGTACGGTCGTCGATTGGGCGGTTGAGATGTTGAAGTCCTGGTTCTCGGCCTCCTTTTTCTCGATGCACAGGCGGATACCTTCCGCGAGATCGCCGCCGTACGTATAGTGGCGCACCTGGTTGCCTTCGCCGAGGATATGCAGAGGATCCTGGCCCTTAACGATCTTCTGGACAAGATCCGGCACCACGTGGCTCATGGCCAGCTTCACATTGCCGGAGTAGACGTCCTTATCGCTCAGGGCACGTTTCTCACCGATGCCGACACAGTTGAACGGCCGGATGATGGTATACGGAAGCTGGTACTGCTCCCAGCCGCCGCGGGCGTAATACTCGCAGGCCAGTTTCTGGAAACCGTAGGTGGAGATCGGCGGCGGTGAGTCATTGATGGCCGTCTCGGGCGTCGGGAACTGGTCGGTCGACTCATAGACCATCGATGAGGACATGACGACGATTTTCTTGAGCTTCTTTTCCTTGAAGGCCCAGATCGCGGCGTCGAACGCTGACGCAGTGATGCGCTCGTTCTCGGCCATCAGGTCGTAGGCGTACTCATGGAAGTACGAGATGCCCCCGATCATGGCGGCGCCGGACACGATGACATCGGCGTCCTCAGCGGCCTTCTTCATCAGTTCGACGTCTTTGGCGTCGCCTTCGATGAAGGTATATTTGGGATGCTTGTCGTAACTTTTTTCGAGCTTGCCGTATTTCGAGTAGTTGTCGATGCCGACGACTTCGTGCCCGTGGTTGAGCAATTCCTCGATAGTATATCCGGCTATAAATCCGGCAGCGCCGGTCCAGACTATTTTCATTAGATTAACCCTCCTTTTCCATAATAATTCCAGATGTCTACGAGCTCTTTGCCCTTCCAGTCCTCCTCGGCGTACAGACGGTGCGGTGCGGCCAACACGATGATGTCCGCCTTCTTATGGATTTCGCTCAGGCTGACGAATCTGTCGTCCTGGATATAGGGATCGTGGCAGAGTACCGTGTCGGCCTCCAACTCCAACCTCTTCATCAGTTTATACGATAGGCTCTCGCGTGGGTCGTCGTTCTCGCCTTTGAAAGCCATGCCTAGGATACCGACGGTCTTGTTCTCCAATTTATACCTGTCTTTCATGGCCTCTATCATGAAATCCGGCAGCCCCTCGTTGACCAGCATGGCAGAGTGGCCGAGGAAGAAATTGTTGCCGCTGAAAGCCGACAGCTGCATGGTGTCCTTGAACAGGCACGGTCCGGCAGCCAGCCCGGCTTTGGCGAAGGACTTGAGACGTGGATAATCCTGAGTCATGGCGTCGTAGATGTTATAGAAGTCATGGCCGCTGGCGTTAGCGATCATGTAGAACTGGTTGGAAATAGCGAAATTAATGTAGCGCCAGGTATTCGTGAACAGCTT
>DATNAB010000056.1:0-3514 GCA_035573115.1 Verrucomicrobiia bacterium | reverse complement strand
ATGCAGGATGAATATCTGTTGGTTGGCCGTGACCGGCGTGTCGGCCGAGGGTTGAACAGTATCCCCATTCCGGAGCACGATGTGTTTCTCTTTCAACAGTTGGCCGACTGTATCGGAATGGCTGCGCGTCACGACCGGTGTGCCATAGAGGATGAGTCCGATTGGAACGGAGCGCTTGATATTCACCGTTTCGCCGATCGCCCCTTCGCTCAGGTAGTCGTTGGCCGGAGCCCTTGTTATCAGGTCTTCGGGATACGGCTTCAAGCCGGCCTGCACCGCGATGGCGCGCGGCGTCTTGGCGGCGCTGAAGGTGAACGTCCGTTGCGTACCATCATTGATAGCCACCGGCACGGCCCGGTAGATATTGACACGGAATTTATCCTGATTGATATGCGTCGGCAAGCTCGGCTCCACGACGTCGCCCTGGTTAAGGGTGATGTGTAATTTGGCCAGCAAGGTGCCGACCGTGGGCTCGCGGCTGGGTACGGTCTGCTCAGCACCGTCGTGTGAGACGATTACCACGTACACACTGCTATGGTTGGTCAATTTACCCCTAAAGATAAAGCCGGCGACACCCGTGATCAACAGCAGTACGCCGATCGTTATCACCGGCACCATATGCGGATGGCGACTCACTTTCTGAGCCTCTTTCAGGCGTCGCTCTAACCGCACCCGTCTCCACCGGTTGAACTTTGTTCGTAACTTCGATATTTTTCCAGGCATACGTCAGGAGTTCGGGGCCAGGCGTTTGGTGCCCATGCCCTCTTAAACTCATCGTCTTATTGTAGCAAAACCGTTCAAAGCTTAGAGCTTTTCCAGCGGCGCGAAGCTGATATTCAGCTTGCGTGCGCCTTTGCCCTTGAAGTAAACCACCGCTGTATCGCCGTCGATCTCCATCACCGTACCCTGGCCGAAGATCTGATGCTTCACCCCATCCCCTTCGCTTAAATCCGGAACATACCTGGGCTCCTCGGGAATCGGGGCCGATTGAAGCAGGCCGTGACCCAGGTCTGATGAGGCCGGACCCAGACCCACTGACTCAGCATCTATCTCGGATAGGAAGCGGCTCGGCGGATTATGCTGCACACCACCATAGAGCAGCCGTCCCGAGGCGTAAGTCATATACAGTTCCTGGCGGGCACGGGTCATGCCAACGTAGCAGAGGCGCCGCTCCTCTTCCAATTCTGCGGGATCCGTGGCTGAACGCGAGTGAGGAAACAGGCCGTCCTCAAGACCAACAATAAACACTAGCGGAAACTCCAGACCCTTGGCTGCGTGCAAGGTCATCAGCGTCACAGCATCATTGGTGAAGTCCGCACCGTCCAGATCGCTCACAAGCGCGACCTCCTCCAGAAACCCGGCCAGACCCTCCTCCTGATATTCCTGAGCCACACTTAACAGTTCTCGTACGTTCTCCTGGCGGGCTTCGCCTTGCGGTGTGCCGTCGTTCAGATAATCCAGATAATCAATGCGACGCAGCAACGAATCGATCAAACCTGACACGGCAGCATCCTGGCTCACGGTACGCAGACTGGCCAGGATATCACCCAGTTCAGATAACGCTTGGCGAGCCTTCGGTACCAGGCCCGGGCAGCTCGCTGCTTCGGTTAATGCTCGCTCCAAAGGCAGACCCTCGGCCTGCTGCCAGGCGAAGAATGTCTGCAGGCTTTTACCACCGACGCCGCGAGTCGGTACGTTGACGATCCGCTCGAAGCTGACCCGGTCTTCCGGCTGGAAAATCAGCCGTAGATAGGCCATGACGTCCTTGATCTCTTTGCGGTCATAGAAGCGTACACCGCCGACCACTCGGTAAGGCACGCCGTAATGTACGAAGCTCTCTTCGATCGACCGGCTCTGGGCGTTAGTCCGGTACAGCACTGCATAATCGCGGTGACGGTAACGCCCACTGTCCACGCCGGCCCGGATCCGCCGGATGATGGCTTCGGCTTCGGCCCGCTCGTTACCTACCGCTACCAGCTGCACCGCCAGCCCGTCACCAGCTTCTGTCCAGAGTTTCTTGTCGCTGCGCTGGGCGTTCTTGGTGATCACGGCATGCGCCGCATCCAAGATGTTCCTGGTACTGCGGTAGTTCTGCTCAAGCTTGATCACGGTACAGTCTTTGAAATCTGACTCAAATTTCAGGATATTGCGGAAGTCGGCTCCGCGCCAGCTATAGATGCTTTGCCAGTCATCGCCGACCACAGCGATATTCCGATCGTCATTAGTTAACATGTTAACTAATGCATACTGGGCAGCATTGGTGTCCTGATATTCATCGATCATGACGTACCTGAACTGCTGCTGCCACTTAGCCCGGATGGCTGGCTGCGTCTTGAGCATGCTTACCGTCCGATTGATGAGATCATCGAAATCCAGCGCCGAAGCCTCTTTCAGTGCCCGTTCATATAGCGGATAGATCTTTGCGGCAGTCTGCTGCGCTGGTGTCTGTGCGATCCCGTTATAATCTTCGGGGCTGATCATCTCGTTCTTGGCACTGCCGATCAGTCCGCTCAGCACACGGGGCGGGAAAGTCTTCTCATCGATCATCAGCTGCCGGCTGACCTGCTTGACTGCCGCTTGACGGTCGGATTCGTCAAAGATCACAAAGCTGCGCGGTATGCCGACCGCTTCACCATCCTGCCTGAGCAGCCGGACGCAAATGCCATGGAAAGTGCCCATATATGGCATAAAACCACGGTTCTCAGCGTTCTCGCCAAGCAGCAGCGCCACTCGTTCACGCATTTCCCTGGCCGCTTTATTGGTGAAGGTCACCGCCAGGATGTTGAAAGGTGAGGCTCTCTTAGTTGCGATCAGATAAGCGATACGATGCGTCAGGGTTTTGGTCTTGCCAGACCCAGCACCAGCCTGAATCAACAGCGGTCCTTCGGTCGTTTCGACCGCTCGTCGCTGTTCCGGATTCAGACCCTCAAATAGATGTTCCAACACCTTACCATTTTAACAAAAGACTGCTCTTGGAACCGTTGTAACTTAGTTCGAGAACAGGTGCGTCACCGGCTTAACGTTACCGAGATGGATCAGACCCGCATCCAGCGCGACGTCTACCCAGGCCACGGCCAGGATGAGCGCCAGCAAGGCGCCGGCCAGAGCCACGCGCGCACTTCGGCGCTGCTCGACGGCGTTAATCGGCAGGAAATATTTCTTACTCTCGACAAGTTTATGAAGTTTGATGTCTTGTTCGGCTTGGGCTGCCGCTTCGGCATCGGCCCCGGCTTTCTTCGCCTTCTTGGCAGCCCCGGCTTTGTCCGGCACTCCCTCATCAGCCGTATTACCCTCATCCTCGTCCGGCTTTTCCGGCTCGGCGGCGGTGGTATCATCAGCCTTGTCGGCCTTCTCCTGTTCGGCAGGCCGTTCTTCCGCCGGCGGATCAGGCGGAGCTTTTTTTGCCGGCTCGCCGCCGGAATCATCCGAGGCGGTCGCATCCTCGTCCGGCGGAGTCAACCGCGTCTCACCTGTTCGTGGCGATAAGAACGGTTTTGTGTCGGCCTGCTCTTCC
>DATNAB010000055.1:0-5824 GCA_035573115.1 Verrucomicrobiia bacterium | reverse complement strand
GGCCCGGCCGATTTGTATCATACCGTCCGAATTCAGCGGGTACTCCCCGGCAGGGCCGCGGATACCGTCTGTGCCGAAAAGCTGGCTGCTCATATCTGTCATGCATTATACTATGAAGCATGTCCGAGACCTCGACCGAACCTAGTGCCGACATCGCCGTGATCGGCCTGGCAGTCATGGGGCAGAACTTGATCCTGAATATGAATGACCATGGTTTCGTGGTCACGGCTTTCAACCGCACGCTCAGCAAAGTCGACGATTTTCTCATCGGTGAAGCCAAAGACACGAAGATAATCGGTGCCCATTCCGTCGAAGAGATGATCATCACCCTTAAACGGCCACGGCGTATCATGCTGATGGTCAAGGCCGGCGATCCGGTCGATGCCACTATCGCGCAGATACTGCCTCACCTGGAAGCGGGAGATATCATCATCGATGGAGGCAACTCCTTGTTTACCGATACCGAACGCCGTCTGAAAGAAGTAGGTGAAAAAGGTGTGCTGTACGTCGGTGCCGGGGTGTCTGGTGGCGAAGACGGAGCACGGCACGGGCCTTCCATCATGCCTGGTGGCTCACCGGAAGCCTGGCCGCACATCAAAGATGTCTTCCAGACCATCGCGGCCAAAGCGCCCGATGGTTCGCCCTGCTGCGATTGGGTCGGGGAAGGAGGAGCTGGTCATTATGTGAAGATGGTGCATAACGGCATCGAGTACGGGGATATGCAGCTCATCGGTGAAGCCTATCACTTACTCGGATCTTATCTGGGAATGTCGGCTGGTGACATGTCAAAAGTCTTCGCCGACTGGAATAAGGGCGAGCTGGACAGTTTTCTCATCCAGATTTCGGCTGAGATACTGGCATATAAAGATGAAAACGGACAGCCGTTGGTCGACCATATCCTGGACGCCGCCGGCCAGAAGGGCACCGGCAAATGGACAGTCATGAACGCTGCGGAGCTCGGTCAGCCGGTCACATTGATCAGTGAGGCTTTGTTCGCCCGATTTCTATCGGCGCTCAAAGAAGAACGCACGGCCGCCAGCGCCGTCCTCCAAACCAAGGACTCTACATATGATGGCGACAGTAATGATTTCACCGCTCAGCTGGGCAAGGCACTCTACGCTGCCAAGATCGTCAGTTACACACAGGGTTATATGTTGATGCACGCGGCGGCGGCAGAGTATGGCTGGCAGCTCAATTATGGTGGCATCGCCCAGATGTGGAGCGGCGGCTGCATCATCCGTAGCCGATTCCTCAGTGACATCCGTAAGAGCTACGCCGACCAATCGGATCTCACGAATCTGCTACTGGCACCGTTCTTCGCCGAGGCTATCGTCAGCCACCAGGATGCATGGCGAAACATCGTTGCAGCCAGCGTGCAAGCCGGTATCCCCGTGCCTGCTATGTCCAGCGCACTGGCCTTTTATGACGGCTATCGCTCCGACCGGCTACCGGCCAATTTATTGCAGGCCCAACGTGATTACTTCGGCGCCCATACCTATGAACGCACAGATAAACCTCGTGGCGAGTTCTTCCACACTGATTGGACGGGTCACGGCGGCAGCGCCAGTTCAAGCTCTTATAACGCTTAGCCCAGGCTACGGCGCAGCTCGGCCATCTGGGTGATGAGCTCAGTGGGATTCGAACCGTCCGGCTTGTTGATGAGTTCGGCGCTTAAGTCCAGGTGCTTGCGCTCGGCGGCAGTAGATGGGCCAAGCTTTATACCTAATACCGACTCTAACGCCACCACATCCTCAAGAACGCCCCTCCAGCCGGTACTGCCGGCAGCGAACTTCTGTAGATTCTCTAGGTTGAGGTAACGGCCGGCGGCCTGATAATCATCAGCCAGACCAGGATAAATATCCTGCAATACGCTCAATTCCTTCGGATCTAGTGAGGCCAGCGTGCGGCCGGCCGCAATGAATTCAGGCGGAACACCAACCGAATAGAAAGCAGCCGTGAATGTAATGGCCCGCGGCAGACTTTGACCACCCATTGAGCGGGAATAGGCTAGCAGGCCGATGTGTTGACGCCGATCACGTCGTTTGGGCACTCCGCTGAACACAGGTTGCATATCCGGCGCGATGGCATCTAAGGTCTTTCGGTAAATGTCCGCCGAACGCTCGGCTATCTTGACCAGCTGAGCCTGATCGTCAGGCGACACAATACGGGGTCGACTTTTCGGCAGTTCGCGTTCCAGCTGCTTAATAGCTGCTTTGACGGCACTCTTCGGGTGATCATACCGGAACGACGACTGTACGGTGACAGTTCGCACGCCCGGGAATTCGGTGATGAAGCGCTGTACCGAAGTCGGCGAGGGCTTGAGACCGCCACGGAAGTTAAGACTGCCCGGCCCAGCGATCGGATGCATGGAGATACCGCTGTCTGCGGCGAAGCTGTGTATACGGGACAAGGCCAGTTTATTACCAATGGCGCCGGCCAGCAGACCGGAAGACAACGAGGAGTCGGAAAACGCCAGGAACGGTCGGAGGTAGGCTGGCTTACGGCCGAAATGTGTCTGATGCTGTTTGACGTACTCCTTGAGCAGGTCGGCCACGCCAAGTTGACTGTCGACGCTTTCGACCAGGGGTATCAGTTCCAAGTAGTCTTCGTTATCCGGTTCACGCTTGGTGAAATCGGTCGACTTAAAGCGCGCCAGCTTCTCAAACAACTTGTGGATGCGCATCAGCTGCTCCGGACGTTCGGTCATGGGTAGGATGACTTCGAAGAGCGGCCGGCGTCCGAATTTCAGATCGCGGGCCTCGTCCTCACCGCTCAGGACCACCGTCATGGCTTGGAGTAGATTGTAACCCTTTTCTTCCCATATATTGGGTATCCGGAAGGTGAGGAATTTGTCCCGGCCGAGTCGATGTTTGGAGAAGTACTCATAATGGTCAGTGAACAGCCGGTCGATAACGGCGGCGTCAGCATGCTTACCCTCCCAGTCCCACATATATTCACTGACACCGAGGTCGCGGAAACAGGTCACAGCCTCGCCGATCTCCTGATAGGTGCTGATAAAGGGACGCCCGGCCTCATCCCAATAGGGTGCGAACGCGTTGTCTGGATGCTGGGTGGCCATGGTGCCTGGGATTGCTCTCATGCCTTGCCTCCTACGAACTTCTTGATGGCAGCTAGCGCCGCTTGCAAAGTCTTTTCATCTGTCACGAAGGTCAGACGAGCAAAACCAGGAGCGCTGAACGCTTCGCCCGGCACTAATGCCACACCGGCTTCGACCAGCAAGCTCTCGCACCATTCGGCGCTGTTTGGGGCAAGCTCATGGACGTCAAGCAGGACATAGAAGGCACCACCCGGCACGTTACTCTTGATACCGGCTTCGGCCAGACCGTCGACGACTGTCTGCCGCTGAGTCTGCAGAGCCTTCAATGTCGAAACTGGCGGTTGATCGTCGCGTTTCAGCGCTTCCAAGGCCGCATATTGGGAAGGGAGTGGCGCGTTACCAGTGATGTGGCTGAGCAGCTTGGTCATGGCCTGGGTGACAGGTTCGGGAGCGATGGCATAGCCGATACGCCAGCCGGTCAAAGCCTGGCTCTTGGAGAAGCCATTAATGATAATGAGGTTCTCAAAGCCGCAGGTCGGCACCGGCCTGAAGTCGTCATCATACACCAGTTTGGAATAGATGTCGTCAGCGATCACCCAGACGGGAGTGTCATTCAAAGCTGCAGCTAAGTCTCGCAAAGCCGGTGCAGAGAAAATAGCGCCGGTTGGATTGTTGGGCGAGTTGATGATAATGGCCCTTGTTTTGGGTGACAGCTTACCCTTGATGACTTCTACGTCGAGATCGAAATCATCGCTGAGAGGAACCTCGATAACTCGGCCGCCAGCCAATTCAACTAGGGGCGTGTAGCTGGTGGTCCAACCCGGCACCGGCACAATGACTTCATCGCCTGGATTCAATAAGGCCAGTAGGGCACCGAAAAGTGCTGGTTTGGCGCCGGCCGTAGCTATCACATTGCCGGGCTTGATCCAATCCAGGTCATAGAAATTCCGAGCGTGCGCCGCGACGGCCTCACGCAGTTCCGGCAGACCGGCTACCGGTGTATATTTGTTGCGGTCCAACTTCTCTGCAACAGCCGTACGTATATACTCCGGCGTGTCCGTGGCCAATTCGCCGGCTGTCAGGTTGTAGATGGTATGACCTTCCTGAGCAAGTTGCTTGGCACGGGCGTTCAAGGCCAAGGTGGCACTTTCCTGCACGCTGTCCATGCGGTTCGCAAGAGAGATAGAATCCATTACTTCAATTATAACCTATGGCAGCTTGAGACTGACCACGAGCGGCTTGTGATCCGACACGTCGACATCAGGGCACTCTTTGGAAATGATCTCAAAACTATCGCTGACGAACATATGGTCGACAGCCGCCGTGGCGTAGCCGGGCTTGTCCTTACGGCGCATGTTGAAAGTCGATTCAAGCTTGTCGCTGAACACGCTCACCAGCTGTTTCTCGACGTCCTTGAATAGTGGATTGCCGGTGGTGGCGTTTGTGTCCCCAGTCAATATGACATTGGGTTTGCCCTCGACAGCCTTGAGAGTCCGTCTGAACATCACTTCACGTTGCGGGCTAGGATTGTCGCCATCCAGATCCCACACGCCGTGCATGTTGAAGACGTTGACCTCACCGGCCGGTGTCGCCAATGCTACGTGTTCGAGTATGCGTGGAAAGATCGGCCATTGCTCCGGCACGTCCATATATTCCTTCTGTGTCGAATCGAACAGATATGTCTTGGAACGTGTAGTAATTTCAAACTTGGACAGGACACCGTTTCCGGAGGGGATGGCACCCTCAGGTAGTCTCAAGAGGTGAGATTCGGCAAAATCCTCATATGCGTACCCGAGTTTATCGCGCAGCACGTCCATAGAACGCAGACGATCCTTCAGCTTCGGGTCATGTCCGTCGTGTACCTCCTGCAGGCACACAATATCCGCATCTTCTGTACGCAAGAAATCAACAATAGCCGGAAAAAGATTGCCGCCCCACCAGAGGTTCAAGCAGATGCATTTCAAAACCATACTCTCAGTATATATAATGGAGGTAACTATATGGCTCGACAATCTATCATTTCAGCAAAAGACGTTGTGAAGCGTTTCAAAGGCGATATCGTCGCCGTCGACGGTATCTCATTCGATGTGAAGAAAGGTGAGATCTTCGCATTCCTCGGTCCGAACGGAGCTGGCAAGAGTACGACCATCAAGATGCTGACGACAATGCTCCGCCCCACCAGTGGCAGACTGTTCTTGGCGGGTCACGATGTCACCAAGGAGCGCGATTCGGCACGCAAAGCCTTCGGCATCGTCTTCCAGGATCCCAGTCTGGATGAAGAACTGACTGCCTATGAGAATATGGAGCTGCATGCCACATTATATGGGGTGCCGCGCGCTCGGCAAGAAGCCCGTATCCGCGAGCTGATGGAATTGGTCGAACTCTGGGGTCGCAAGGATTCATACGTCAAGACCTTCTCTGGCGGCATGCGCAGGCGGCTCGAAATTGCTCGCGGTCTGGTGCACGAACCCCGTATCCTCTTCCTGGATGAGCCGACGCTCGGCCTGGATACCCAGACGCGCAATCTGATGTGGGCCTATGTCAAGAAGCTCAGCCAGGAAAAGGGCATGACTATCTTCTTTACGACGCATTATCTTGATGAGGCTGAAGAGGTAGCAGAACGCATCGCCATCATCGACCACGGCAGCATCGCCGCACTCGGTACGACCGCATCCCTATGTAAGGAGACCGGCACCAAGACGCTAGAAGAGGCCTATCTGAAACTGACGGGTGAAACCTTACGTGATGAAGCCAGCAGCGGTAACA
>DATNAB010000054.1:0-7903 GCA_035573115.1 Verrucomicrobiia bacterium | reverse complement strand
GCCGTGCCGCCTGCCACAGGAACTGGGCCCTGCGGTTATAACCCAGACCGCTCCATGCCCGCAGCACGTCGCCCGACGGTGTAGCCGCTAGACTTTGGACATCCGGGAATTTTTCCAGGAATTCTTCGTACTTCGGGATTACGCGTCTGACCTGTGTCTGCTGCAACATCAGCTCGCTGACCGTCACAGCATAGGGATCGAAACGCTGGCGCCATGGCAGGTCATGCCGGCCGTGCGCTCGGTAGTATTCCCAGACAGTCTCCCGAAACAATTGCTTGGCGGCATCGTCAATCATGTGCATTCATTGTATGATAGAACACCGATGGTCCAGTACGCACTCCGTTTCGTGAAGCGCTTCGCCGTTCTTCTGCCCGGCATCATTATTGCCTACTTCTCGGTACGTAACATATTTCCCTATTTCGACCGGCGCCTGCCGCTGGCACTGGCCATATTCTTCACTTACGTACTGGCAGCATACGTATTGATACCGGGGGTCATCCGGCTGTGGCGAATTTTCCGGCCGGCCGATCATCTGCCACTTTATTGTGTGACCCCGGACGGTTTCGCCTCCGATCCATTGAACGTCGGCATTGTCGGCACGCGGCGCCAGCTGATCGCCAGCATGCAGAAAGCCGGTTGGCATCTGGCCGACCCTCATAGCTTACGCAACGTCGCGCGCGAAATATTAAGCACGGTCTATGGTTGGCAGTACCCGACCGCACCGGTCAGCAGCCTGTACCTATTCGGGCGCAAGCAGGATGTGGCTTTTGAAATCCCGCTCGAGGGTGTGACCGGCGGCCGCCATCATGTGCGTTTCTGGGCGACGGAACAAGGCAATGATCTGCTGTGGGTTGGTGCAGCTTCGCGCGATATAGGGATCAACTATATCCGTCACAATCTACAATTGACGCATATGATCGATGCCGACACCGACCAGGAACGTGACCTGATTATTAGACATCTGCGGACCCACAAGCTTGTCCGCAAAGTCGAGACCATCACGCTTGGCGAGCCCTATCGATTGATAAACCGCGTCATCGGCGGAGCGCTGCATACCGATGGCAAGATGGCAGTCGCCACTCTCAAGCAGTCAGCGGCTACTTCAAGCCAGACACGTTCCCGCCGGTGACTAGCAGGACGAAGAAGGCGATGGCAGCGACCGCCATCAGGAAGACCAACGTCCATACGAACGCCGAGAATACATGGTGGACAGGGTGCGTGGGGTTGTCCGCCTCCGCCTGACGGCTGCGGCTGTCGGCAGTGGCATCGGCTACGGCCAGCACGACGTCGCTTTCATAACGCGTGATGTCCTCGACAGCCTCGTCGGTGCGACTATCATCGAGGTTTGTGCTCAGATCAGTTGGGTCCGTTTCCGGGGCGGCTTCTTCAGCGGGCACTGGTGATTCAGGCTTTTCCGGTGGACTTGCAGGTGCGGCGGCTTCTGACTTCGACCCGGACTTGCTGGCCGCTGTCCGTCGCTTCCCGGTTTGTTTTAGTGCAGGCGCAGCGTCGTCCTTGATGGCAATCTGCTTGCGCAATTTGGCTGACAGTTGTGGCGCCGTCTTGACGTCTACATTAGCGGATACAGTCGTCGCGTCCGATGCGGCAGCAGGCACGGCCGGAGCGGTGTCAGGTCGCTTGGGATCCATCATATCCTCGACGCGCTCTTCCAACGCGCGCTCTTCGGGCGATTTCTCGGGCTCTGATTTCTTTCTAAGACGCATGTGCTTACTCTGGTTAAAGTCTAGCAAAAAAATGCGGAGTTGTGTTTAAATATGGGCGATACGGCGTCACATCCAAGTAAGCTATGCGCTACCGATTCGGCGAACAACATGGCGATGACAATCAAGCCGGCAAGAAACGGGTCTTCATTAACGTAAACGGAGATTTCGTCATGTCCAAAGAAGAAGACGCGAAATACTACCAGGACCACATGAAACACTGGCGGGCCTGGGGTTCGTGGTTCAGCTGGGGCTCACCGGTCGGATTGGGATTGTTCTTCATCTCAGTCGCCTTCAGCCTCTGGCTGCTCGCCAAAGCCTTCAACTGGGGCTAGGCAAACCTACGATAAACGGCGTGGACTAGACCACGCCGTTTTGGTTTTCCGACAGTAACTCGGGCAACATCCGACCTGCTAGAAATATGCCAAGACCGTGCCCTATGACCGCTAAACGCTTATTGTCGACACCGGGAATAAGCATCGTCTGGTGAGGTACTACGAAGTCAAATAATTGATGGAAAATAAGAAGCCGCTTCTTCTGCTCGTCGGTAAGGTTCGGTACTGTTTCCTCTTCACAAAATTTCACGGAGTCGTAAAAGCTCTGACTTGCTCTGGAGGTTCCGAGGTGAGCCATATTATCCAATGTTCGCCAATCGGTTGCTGCGAGATCACCTTCGGCCAGCCGGCCGCACATGTTCACCGCGAAGACATCTTCCGACTCAAGAGCACCAAACACGTTCACGGCCATGCTGCCGCCGGCGCTTGACCCAACGATTGCAAGCCTTCCCTCATCTCGCAGAATTGTTTCCGCTTGTCCGACGGTTTCCTGTAGCCGGCTTTCGAAACCTCCGTTCGCCAACCAGTCAAGATGAGCGTGCTCCATGCGATGACCATGGCGTTCCAAGTTGCTTGCCATGATGTGCTCGCGGCGATTCCACGCTCCGTCACCGAGGCCGTTTATGTAGAGCACCGGGGTGTTCGTCATTGCTGTCTATCTGAAATATTACGGCGCCAGGCGGTTGATGTCGCGTGGGAAGAGTGTGGCTTCCTTGACGTTGCCGAGACCGATGGTCTTCTCGACCAGGCGGTCGACGCCATAGCCGCAGCCGCCATGCGGCGGCAGGCCGTACTTCATGGCCTGTAGGAAATATTTGTAGCCGGGGTGATTCACATCCATGCCGGCCTGTTTCATCTGCTTCACTAGTTGATCATGATGGTTCTCACGCATCGGCACCGTAGCGATTTCCAGGCCGCGGAACAGCAGGTCGCCCCACAACACCGTCTTCGGATCGTCGGGATTGACGCGGTGATAGAACTTCATAGCCTCGATCGGGAAGTCGGTGGCATAGACGAGCTCTGAGCCAAACTTCTTCTTGGCGTAATCACAAATCCAGCGCTCCTCGTCTGGCGTCAGGTCCTTCTCCGCTGTGGTGTCGTTGCCGGTAGCTTTTGTGTAAAGCTCATGGATCTCGGCAACAGGGATCTTCGGTACCTTATCGGCCACTACCAGCTCGGGCGCGTTCAATGATTTCAGATCGTGGGCGTGTTCCTTATAAACTTTCTTGAGCACACTGATGGTCATGTCACCGACCAGGTCGAGTACCTCCCCGTGATCACGGATGAAGCCCATCTCGATATCGAGCATCATGACCTCGCTCATGTGGCGAGTGGTAGCACTGGGCTCGGCGCGGAAGGCCGGCGCGATCTCAAAGACACGCTCGAAGGCGCCGACGAGCATCTGCTTATAAAGCTGCGGGCTCTGGGCCAGGGTGGCTTCCTGACCGAAATAATCAAGTTTGAAGACCTCCGCCCCGCCCTCCGTAGCGCCGGCCAGCAACTTGGGCGTCTGGATCTCGACGAAATCATGTTCGGTTAGGTATTCGCGGATGTTGCGCAGCAGCGAAGCGCGAATCTTAAAAACCTTCTGCTCCTGCAGGTTACGCAGGCCGAGGCCACGGTATTCGAACAAGGTGTCGAGGTTGTCCGGTTTGTGGCTCAAGGGCTTGTCGATCTCGATCGGTGGCTCGTCGGTCACGGGCACGAGTACTTCAAGCTTGGCATCGTGGAGCTCGGCTCCGCCCGGGGCCCGCGGCTCATCCACGACTTTGCCGTCCACCGTGAGAACGGTGCCGATCTGCAAGCCACGCAGCTTCTCGACCTCGTCCTTATCTTGAATGACGACTTGGATAAGACCGCGGCGGTCGCGCACGTTTATGAACGTCAATCCGCCGAGCAGACGCTTTTTATGCAGCCATCCTTCGATGTGGACAGTCTTGCCAATATGGTCTTTCAGGTCGCTGCTCAGGATTCTCATGGAGCCCTATTCTACCACTTCTTTCTCTGTTTTCACAGCCGCGTGGCGGGCAGCGACCGCGGCCGGATCGGCATACTGATTGAAGTCGTCGCCCGGCAGATGGCCGAGCAGCTGGCGCAGGATATGCTCGACGGTTACGATCCCGACGTATTCCTCAGAGCTGTTGACGACCACGAACACAGGATGGTTGGTCTCGAAGAAGGCGTGCAAGGCCTCGCCGAGCGTATCGTTCTCATGCACATAATAGACGGTCGGCTCCATGATGTCCTTCACCCTGCCTTTGCTATCCAGACCCAGTTGGCTGAAGCCCAATGAACCAACGAACTGACCTTTGGCACTTTCACGGACCAGTACCTGCGGCTGGCCGCTTTCGTGAATCTCATTGATCAGAATGGGGCCGACCGTGTCACTTGCCAGCACGGTCTTGATCTTTTTGCGGGGTGTCATGACGTCGGCAACGCTATGCTGGTCGAAAGTCAGGGCCCGGCCGGCGATGTCCAGCTCTTCTTTGGTGAAACGATTATCATCCTGTTTCGCCTGTTGCTTCAGCAGGCGGATAAGGTCGTCACGTTCAAATAGCTTGGTGTGGGCCGGTGCCGTGTAACGGTGCTCAACCGCATCAGTCCCACGGTCCAAAAACGGATGTAGGTAATTGAGCAGCCAGGCGATGAGCGGCGTGAACATAACCGTCAGCCAGGTGCCGAACTTCGATGTGCGGCTGGCAGGTAGCAGCGAGAAAGCTATCCAGAGCAGCGGCCCAACGATCAGCAGACTAATCCAGACGTTGAGCCCACGGGCTAGTAGCACCAGCCCACCGGCGGCGGTCAGGCCAATATACAGCCAGAGTAGACCGCGCAGGCTGTTGCCATAAGCAACCGCCCGGTACAAGGTGCCGGCGGCCGCATCATGATGCTCAGCCCGCCGCTTAAGCTCGCGCACCGGCAGGCGGAAGTAGGTCTTGCGCAGCACGATGCCAATGAAAGCGAGGAGCAGCAGGATGACGGCGTAAATGATGTCGTTCATGCCCCTTTAGCTTATACCGTGGCAGGTTGGTTGCACAACA
The DNA here is from genome assembly GCA_035573115.1 of Verrucomicrobiia bacterium. GTDB lineage: Bacteria > Patescibacteriota > Saccharimonadia > Saccharimonadales > UBA4665 > DATNAB01. The sequence goes on along the minus strand of DATNAB010000054.1, from coordinate 2,806 downwards.
AGACCGTGCTGTATACTAACAATACGTAAACGGAGTCAATCTCGTATGTCCAAAGGATTCCTGGGAATCATTGCGCTGGTGATAGTGGTGTTCGTCGCTATCTTTGCACTCAGCGGCCACAAGACAGCTAACGCGCCTTCCGGTAATAAAAGCTCAAACGGCAGCGCGCTCACACAGCACATCGAGGGCCAAGGCAAATCCGGTGTCACGGTCGTGGAATACGGTGATTATGAGTGTCCGTACTGCGGTGCGGCCTACCCAGTGATGAAACAGGTCGTGACCGACATGAACGAGCAGATCAAGTTCCAGTTCCGCAACTATCCGCTCACCCAGATCCACCAGAACGCCTTCGCCGGTGCCCGGGCGGCCGAAGCAGCCTCCCTCCAGGGTAAGTTCTGGCAGATGCACGACACCCTATACGACAACCAGGATCCGAACGGAAAGACCGGCTGGGTGGCCAGCAGCGATCCGCTTGATCAGTATTTTGTCGGTTTCGCCCGTCAGATCGGACTGAACGTCAATCAGTTCAAGACCGACTTCAACAGCACCAAGGTCAATGATGCCATCAACGCCGACCAGGCCGAGGGCAACAAGCTGAAGATCCAGGGCACACCTACCTTCTATATCAATGGCAAGCAGACCGACTTGCCCTACTCCAGCGGCGCAGCGGCCGTCGAGAAGGTCATCCAGACCGCCATCAACAACAAGACCCAAGCTAACTGATTCAGTAGTACAGGAACTCGCGCCACTCCGGCCGGTCGACATGGACCGGAATCCGCGTCGCGGGGCTGTTGACACACTTTACAGGTACAGACACTCCCTCACCTCTTCACGCCACAGGCCTCTCACGCCTTATGGCTCTTTCTTTTATGGATTGTTTTTGTCTCTCATATGGCCTTGCCGGCCCGCTATGAAGTGATGATAAGTTTAACAAAAGCGGTTTGGCGCTGTCAATGCCTAAGGAATCGAGACATACAGCCAGTGGCGGTCGCTGTAGCGTTCGACGCTGGGCAGCAGGCCGGGTGCCTTGGAACCGCTTCCACGTTTCCTGAGCGCTTCCCGTACGACACCCGACGACACGGCCGGGGCATAGCTATCGAACATCACCACCGCTTGAGGCTGGGGCTGCCAGGCCTCAATGACTGCTCGCAGGTCCTCACGTTTATCACGGGAACGGATGCCGATGACCAGCTCGGAACTTTCAAGCAGACGCTCGGCATCCGGCCAGCCTGCCAGCTCCGGCACGATGTCCGAACCGAACAGGAAGACCAGCTGTGCAGATGGGAATTGCTGACGCAGTCGGGGCAGCGTATGGCTGACGCTGAAGCTTACGTCGACCAATTCCAGTACGTCGAGCTGCGGATGCGGCTCCAGCGCCTGGCGCAACATGCCGACGCGATGTGCAAAATGTTCGACCTGCTGCTTCTTGCGCGGCCGTCGCTCTGGCAAGAAGTAAATCTCGTCGAGCTCTGCCGCCTGGAGCGCTTGGAGCGCGAAGGCGACGTGCCCGCTATGCACTGGATCAAACGTGCCGGCATAGATGCCGATGCGGTGTGCCTGTTTCACCGCTTAGCTCCAACGAATGACGGTGCAGTACATGCATCCACAGGTAAATTCATTGTGGACTTCCCCCCTGTCCTCGGCTTCGGTCTTGCCCGTCTTGGCCCACTGTTTCAGCAGGGCCCACTTCACCAGCCAGGCGCTACCGCTGCTGCTCTTATACGATAATATCTCGCTGTCATCTCCGGATTTCGAACTTTCATATCTGCCGGGACTTTTGCTGACAGTTTTCGGAGCGGCCAGACTGACAGTGCGTCGGCCGGCTTCGACGGCCGCCTGCCGCCGCCAAGGCGGCAGTTCTACGGCATCACCCTCTTCTATAGGAGGTGCGGGCCTCAGGGTAGTCGCCGTTTCGATAGCTTCGGTTGGTTCAGTGACAACGCTGGTTTCAGGCAGCGGGTCGAGTACGGCATAAAGATCCGGCTGCATGACAGGCGAATCGGCCGATTCGCCGCCGCCTTGCAGAAGTTCCAACTCCGGACGGACTTGCCGTTCAGGCTCCGACAATGGCGAAAAGGTTTCAGCTAGTGCCGCGTCGTGTCTCAAGACTACTCCTTGCTTAAGGGTTGGTGAGGTGGCTGTCTATACATTTTACCACTCATACTATACTTTGTATAGTGTTCCTTATGTTCCTTGCCCGTTCTGGCGCTGTCTGAGGGCCGACAACCTGGGCATAAAACTCTGGGAAGCACCTTCCAAGCCTAGGACTTTGAGGGCGCCGACCAGCACTTGCAGCTGGTCTAGGGCGGCATCTGTCAGTTCGCCACCGGTGTTCTCGACCTGCTGGAAGGCGTGTTCAACCTTCTCAACCAGCCATCTCTCTTCGCCCGGTGCAATCTGGTTGGAGGTAATCTTGGCCGGTTGTTTGGCATCGGATTTCACGACTTCGAGGGACCGTGCCGAGTGATCACGCTTGCGCAGATGGCCGCGTTTGATCAGGCTGTTGACGTGCAAGGCGACGGTCGCCACCGAGGTATAGTGCAGACCATTCATGATTTCACGGTAGCTGGGACTGTAGCCATGCTCGCCGATGAACGCCTCGATGAAACTCAGCAGCTCTTTCTGCTTCTTGGTGGGACGGACAGCTTCCTCGGACGCCTGGTTATCGTTCATGCCCTTATTATGCCTAGTGTTCCCGGGTGGATTCAAGGTTCTCCATGCCAGCGACCATGGCGGTCGCACCCAATCCCTCAACTATGAAACCGGCTACGGCAATGTCGACACCGGTTTCCACCCCGGTCAGAGC
>DATNAB010000053.1:0-11220 GCA_035573115.1 Verrucomicrobiia bacterium | reverse complement strand
GGGCGTACCACATGATCTTAGTTATTTTGCAGCAGTTCTGCCAAGGCGTCATGGGCTAGCCGGAAGGCGTTCGGGTCGGCTTGGGCGGACAGGGTTTCGGGGTCCACGAACATCGTCAGGCTCGGGCTGTCGCCGTTCCTGGCGATACCGTGATCCTCGATGCCGGCTTCTAGGAAGACGTGACCGACACGACCGATGACATCGTAACTCAAAGGGTTTCGATCAGCCAGTCCCTCGCCGACGATGTGGACCGAGCCTTCTGGGCGGATTGCCGTTCGGTTCAGGCCGACATGCCCCTGGCTGTCAGCGATCGCTTCCAGCGCCGCCTGGTGATCACCGGCCGCGAACCAGGTGATGTCCTCCGTAGCGGTGGTGATGGACTCATACGGCACGCCGAGGGCCTGCATATATTCAAAGACGGCTTCGGTACCGCCGACCTGCTCGTTCAGTAAGGGGTTGGTGAGCGCCATGCTGACCAGCTCCAGCCTGCCGGTCACAGCAGCCAGCGGGGAATCCTGCCAGTCGCGGTCATCACTGAGACGCGTGCCCCGGTTGCCGGGCCGGCCGAAGGCGTTGCAGATGACGGTCTCAACACCTGAGCCACGTAGGTAAACGAACGACTCGGCCGCCAGGACGGCATAGCCGCCCAGAACCAGTTCGTGTCCCTCGCGGTAGGTGATCCGGTCGCGTACGGTGCTGTTCTCCACGGTGTCGGGTGGGCCGGAGTGCCAGCCGTCCTGATCGCTGAAATTGTAGTAATGCGGGGAGTGGAGCGCTCGGGCAATCAGGGCGCCGGTAGTGTCGGAACTATTGCGACCAAGGGTTCTGATACGACCATCAGGGTCGGACCCATAGAATCCCGGCACGATGTATTGCCGACGGGGTTGGAAGCGACCTTGGATAGCTTCGACCGAGCTGGCCAGATCGACCTTCCCTTCTCTGTCAAGCCGGACGACTTCGGCGGCATCGACGAACTCACGGCCACTGTAAGCGGCATACATCCGGGCACTCCAGTATTCGCCGAGGGCTTCCAGCGCGTGTCCTTCTGTTTGCCAGCGCTCATAGTCCTGAGGCATGTCCGCGAGTACGATCTCCGGACCGACCAACGCCTCCCCTTTTGGTCCGAAAAGCCGTCTGGCTATGTGCGCGAAGCGTTCCTGGGCCGCCGGCAATCCGCCGCCGTTCAAAAGCGCGGTCGTCAGTTTCTCCGGAAAATCGGCTTCGCGTCCGGGTGCTGAGATAACCATGATCCGTACCTGGTTATCAGGATGGCTGTCCTGCTGGAAGATGATTTCGGGGTGGGCAGCAGCCGTGCCGCCGTATTTGGCGACGTCGGGTCGATATATCTCGTGTATTGGCATGGTGGTAACTCCTTACTTGTTTGTTACCTGATGCCCTACGGCAGCTCCTTCCCCGGTAAAGAAAAGAGCCCCGCGGTTGGGGCTCTTCAGGATACGTTGAAAAGCGCCAACCGGCTAGGGCTGTCGCTTCTTGGTCTCTGAGCTGGTGGGATTACCAGAGAAGCTCATGGTCACGTATTAAACCATATGGCAAACATAGCGGTCAAGCTGGCTGGTATGATGAGGGTATGAAGATCTTGGTGATCGGAGCGAGCAGGGGTCTGGGGCGGCAGGTTGTCATGGCCGCGCTCGAAGATGGTCATATCGTGACTGCTTTCGCACGCCATCCAGAACGACTGGATATGCACCATCCCCGGCTGCAGCTAAAGGCCGGTAATGTACTCGAAGCGGCAAGTTTGGAGCGAGTAATGCGTGGGCAACAAGCTGTGATCTGCACGCTCGGCCTGCCGACACGGCAGGCAATGGGTCCCCCGTTTGCCAGGCGCAGTTATGTCTTGTCGACGGGCACAGAAAACATCATCAAGGCCATGGAGCACGGTAAGGTACGTCGGCTGGTTTGCGTGACAGCCATCGGGACCGGTGACAGCGTGCGGCAATGCACCCTCGCTACCAAGCTGACACTGCGTTATGGTTTACATTGGTTGTTCCGCGAGAAAGACAGGCAGGAAACGATCATAGATCATAGCGACCTGGACTGGACAGTCGTACGGCCCACGGCACTGACTAACGGCCGGCGTGGCGGCCACGTCATCAGCAAAGATGTGCGTTCCGGTGTACTGACGCATATCTCACGGGCGGACGTTGCGGCATGGATAGTGAGGAGTATCGACCAGTCGACAGACTACCAGAAGGCTGTGACCCTATCTTACCCACCCCGCTTGGGCGACAGCTTGCGTTGGCTTCGCGATTACTTGTCGGCCTGAGACGCTTTCCTATATACTAAAGATGAACGTGAGGACAGATAAAAAATCGGCTAAGGCTGACCGGCTCGACCCGGACGTGCGCTTCCTGCTTGCCAACGAGCGGACCCTGCTAGCGTGGATCAGGACGGCACTGGCTGTCATCGCCGGCGGCGTCGCCTTATCTCAGATCGGCAGTGGTATGGCTCATACCGTGATCGGAGTGGTGGCAATCCTACTGGGTGGCTTCATGTCGGTCATCGGCTATTTGCGGTTCAGGGCTGCTGACGAAGCTATTCACCGCGGTGAATTACCATTGGTGGGGAATGAGCCTGTCATGCAGGCGGGCGGTATCGCCGTCATCGCCGTGGCGCTGGTCGTCACCCGCTTGCTTGGCGTTTGGTAGCCGGTCTGGCGAGTGTGCTACCATAAGTATGCTTTAACAATTTAATCCTGTGGGTGGCGTGAAATTCGCCAATCGGACGTATAGCCGTCGACCGGTGCTCTTCAGCACCGGATGACCATGTGCAATTCATGGGCCGACCGTATAGTCGGGACCTCGGTGTGGACCGGGGTGCTGCCGGAAAGGGCAGCAGAAAGGGAAATCATGAAATATAGTAAATACGGCTCCGCCGCAGTGGTGGTGGCGGCCTTGTTATGGAGCGTCGACGGACTGCTCCGGCGGCACCTTTATACCTTGCCGGCACCGGTCATCGTCTTCTGGGAACACACCTTCGGCCTCCTGGTGATGCTGCCGTTCATATTGGCGACCTGGCGGGCCTTCAAACAGCTGACGCGGCGGCAATGGTTGGCAATTACCGTCGTATCGTTGTTGTCCGGTGCAGCAGCAACCATCCTTTATACGGCAGCTTTGGGACGTATTCAATACATACCGTTTTCAGTCGTAATCCTCTTGCAGCAGTTGAATCCGATCTTCGCGATTGCGGCTTCGGCGGTCTTGCTGCGCGAGCCGCTGACCCGGCGTTTTGCGGCCTTAAGCATCATCGCCTTGGCCGCGGCATACTTCACCGCCTTCCCGCATGGCGGTATCAACTTTTCTACCGGCACCGGTACAGCCATCGCTGCATTGTTCGCGATAGGCGCGGCGGCAGGTTGGGGTATATCGACAGCCTTTTCCAAATATGCCTTGGAAGGCACTTCGTCGTTCCACATTACGGCGGCCCGGTTCGGCATCACGCCATTCTTCGCGCTCTTCTTCGCCTTCGCGTCCGGCAGTGCCAAGGATATCGGCCACATCACGCTTAACCAATTTGCCTACCTAGTGGCAATCACGTTCTCGACCGGACTGATGGCGTTAATGATCTACTACTTCGGATTAAAGCGCGTCAAGGCTTCACGGTCAGCGATCTTGGAACTGGCCTGGCCAGCTTCTTCGGTGGCGGTCGGCTACATCTGGCTGCACCAGGGTCTGACAGCTATCCAAGTGCTAGCCGCGTTGGTACTGGTCGGAGCCATCTACCTGATCGCACGGGACACACGTGACGTTGAGACACCCGTTGATGCGTCGCCAGGGGTGGCCAAACGACCCAAGGTACGTCCAGGCCAAACGGCTGCAAGCGCCGCAAAATAGCCGTTTACAGCCGACGTACAGGTGAACCTGTATAATGGTTGCAATGAATGTGACCATCATCGGGACGGGCTACGTCGGCCTGGTGACCGGCTGCTGTCTGGCGGATAGCGGCAATCAGGTAGTGTGCGTAGATAATAACGCCGAGAAGGTGGTCGACCTGCAGGCCGGCCGAATGCCGATCTATGAACCCGGGCTGGAAAAGATCATGCAGCAGAATACCGAAGCGGGGCGTTTGCGGTTTACGACTGATCTGGCCGAGGGTGTGCGTGATGCCGATGCAATCTTCCTAGCCCTGCCTACCCCACCGAACGGCGATGGCTCCGCAGATCTATCGGCCGTGCTAACGGTTGCCGACGAGCTGGGCAAACACCTCCCTGGTAAATATTGCGTCGTCATAAATAAGAGCACGGTGCCGGTCGGCACGGCTAAGGCCGTCAGACAAGCTATCGCGGCCGAGGCGAAATCAGAGTTCGATGTTGCCTCCAATCCTGAATTCCTGCGCGAAGGATTAGCCGTCAAAGACTTCAAAGAGCCTGAACGCGTGGTCGTGGGCGTCTCCAGCAAAGAAGCCGAAGCGGTCATGCGCGAACTTTACGAGCCGTTCGTCAACGAAGAACGGCCACTCTACATCACCGATCCGGTCACGGCCGAGCTGACCAAATACGCCGCTAATGCCTTCCTGGTGACCAAAATCAGCTTCATGAATGAGATGTCACATCTGACCGAGCAGATGGGTGCCGACATCGATATGCTGCGCCAGGCCATCGGTTCTGACAGTCGCATCGGCCATAAATTCCTGTATCCGGGAATTGGGGCCGGCGGCAGTTGTTTCCCGAAGGATGTGCGCGCCCTCAAACACATGGCCGACACACATGGATATGACTTCAAACTCCTGAAGGCGGCCATGTCCATCAATGATCAACAGCAGCATGTGCTGGCGGATCGGGTGCTGGAACATTTCGACGGCGATATAAAAGGCAGGACATTCGCGCTCTGGGGGTTGGCTTTCAAGCCTAATACCGACGATATCCGGGAAGCGCCGGCCCTGACGATCATCGATACGCTACTGAAGCACGGGGCGAAAGTCACGGCTTATGACCCTGAAGCCGGTGGCCACGTCCGGCAGCGTTATCATGACGATGAACGGGTTGTAATCATGGACGACAAACATGAAACGCTCATCGGCAAACCGGCCGGTCTGTTAATTGCTACCGAGTGGCCGGAATTCAAAGAAGTCGATCTGGCCAGTATCGCCGCTAGCTTGGAGCAACCGCTTATCTTCGACGGGCGCAATATTTTCAAGCCGGCAGACATGCAAAAGGCCGGTTTTACCTACTACAGCGTGGGTCGCCGGCCCGTCTTTGCTACTTCTTAGGTGGTTTTTGAGTAGGCTTGGCCGTATGGGCGGCCATGGCGTGAAGGTTCTGTAACATTTTTTCGATAGTCATAAAATTCTTTTTCTTTCTTATCAATAGCTACCACCAGGAGTATGGTCTCCTTGGCCTTTAAGTGTCTGTAAGAAATCTAACAATAAGCACGTTAGGATGCCGAAGGGGGTAGCAGCTTGGTACTGCCGACGTAGCGTGCGTGTAGCATGGCACGCTGCAAGGTACTCAACACCTTGTCCGCTTGCTCGTAACTTAAACCCACTTTGGCGACGGAGGTACGCTGATCAGGGCCGGTCGCCTGTGTGAAGCTCAGCGTCATACCGGATTCGTTGCAGACGATATCCAAGCCGTCGCTATAGATAGCACGGGTGTCGAAACCGATTAACATGACCACGTTCTTACCATTGAACTGCTCCATATCCGGCTTGAGCCGATCCGGCAAGTCGGTGTCATAAGCGGCCAGTTCCCATAACTGGACAGCTTCACGGTCAGCAACGCCGAAGTGACTGATAAGGAGCAAGAGGATATCCTCGGCCGGACGCTCGACACCGGCCTCGATCCGCTTCAGACGCTCCTCTTCTATCTCTACGGCACCCGATACTTCCTGAAGACTCTGATGCGATTGCTCGCGGACGTATTTCAGGTGGTTGCCGAGTGTTTTATAGGGAGCGTAGGGTTCGTTCATACCCCTTCATAATAAGCCCTGCCATGGGCGCAGTGCAAGCGTAAGCCGTGAGGGCATAACTGTTATAATCAGGTGCATGAACATCTTGGAAAACGTCTCGTTGACGGCATACTCCACCATGGGCCTGGGCGGCACAGCCGCCTACCTCACGGAAGTCACCACGCGCATGGAGGTCCTGGAGGCCCTGAGCTGGGCAGGTGAGCGCAAGCTGCCGGCGGTGATGATCGGCGGCGGCAGCAACATCGTCTGGAGCGACGACGGTTTCCCCGGCCTGGTTCTGGTCGACAAGATCATGGGCTATGAGGTATTCGAGGAAGACGAGACAAACGTCTATCTGACGCTTGGGAGCGGTGAACCTTGGGACGCTGTGGTGGAGCGCAGTGTGACGGCCGGACTGACTGGTATCGAAGCGCTCAGCCTGATCCCTGGCACGGCCGGCGCCACGCCGATCCAGAATGTCGGCGGTTACGGACAAGAAATCTCCCAGACATTGACGACGGTCGAAGCCTTCGATACGCAAGCCGGCGACTTCGTGGTACTGCCCGGAACCGACTGTGGTTTCTCCTACCGCAACAGTCGCTTCAAGGGTGAGGATCACGGGCGTTTCTTTATTACTGGCCTGACGCTGCATCTGCGCAAAGGCAACCCTTCCCCGCCCTTCTACAGCAGCGTGGAGGCATATCTGGAAGAACATGAGGTCAAGGAATACACGCCGGCCGTAATCCGCGATGCTGTCATTGCCATCCGCACCAGTAAGCTGCCCGATCCCGCTTTGGTGCACAACACCGGTTCGTTCTTCGCCAATCCCATCATCAGTGAAACGCAGCTGTTCGATCTGCAACAGCGGTTCGAGAACCTGCCGCATTGGCCTGTCGAGGGCGGTAAAGCCAAATTATCGGCTGCCTGGCTGATCGCCGAGGCCGGATTCAAGGATTATCATGATCAGGAGACCGGCATGGCCACTTGGCCGCGGCAGCCACTCGTACTCGTGAACGAGAAGGCCAAATCGACTGCTGACCTATTGAAATTCAAGCAGAAGATCATCGACGCCGTGAAGACGAAGTTCAGCATCACCCTGGAACAGGAACCGGAACTTATCGCTTGGCAGCCGGAGCGCCCGGCAACGGAAACCGCTTAGCCAGATCCAGGATTTCCTCACGGATGGTCTGAAGCTTGGCATCGTCGTCTTTCGCAGTGATGGCCCGGTCGATCCATTCGGCGACCTGGTCCATCTCGTTTTCTTTCATGCCACGGGTGGTTAGGGCAGGCGTACCTAGTCGGATTCCAGACGGATCAAACGGCGTACGCGGATCGAACGGTACGGTGTTCTTGTTGACGGTGATACCGGCCTTGCCGAGCGCTCGTTCAGCCTCGGCGCCGCTGACCTTCTTATTGGTGAGGTCGATCAACAACAGGTGGTTGTCGGTACCGCCGGTGACCAGCTCATAACCCTTGCCGTTCAACTGTCCGGCCAGACGTTTGGCGTTCTTGACGATCTGTTTGCCGTATTCCTTGAACTGCGACGTAGCTGCTTCACGCAGAGCCACGGCGATGGCAGCGGTCTGGTGGTTGTGGGGTCCGCCCTGCAAACCGGGGATAATGGCCCGATCTATAAGCGTTGGCAGGTTTTCACGGGTGCGCGGTACCTGCTTGAGCGGATTGGAAGGATTGCCGTTGCACAGGATGAGCGCGCCACGCGGGCCACGCAGGGTCTTATGGGTGGTGGTCGTGATCACGTCGGCGATGCCGGCCGGGGACGGATGCTCGCCAGCCACGATCAGACCGGTGATGTGCGAAGTATCGGCAATCAGCCATGCTCCGGACAGGTCGGCAATCTCGCGTAGTTTCTGCCAATCGAAGATACGCGGGTAAGCGGTGGCTCCCACGAAGATCAGCTTCGGTTTTTCTTTCTCAACCTGCTTGGCCATGGTTTCGTAATCCAGGAAACCATCCTTGCCGGTCTGATACTGGACCGAGTGGTACAACGTGCCGGAAAAGTTAACCTTGAGCCCGTGTGTCATGTGGCCGCCGAAATAGAGCGCCATGCCCATCACGGTGTCGCCTGGGTCGACCAGCGCGAAATAGACGGCCATGTTGGCCGGCGAACCGGAATACGGTTGGACGTTGGCATGGCTGACGCCGAACAGCGCCTTGGCTCGGTCGCGGGCCAGGTTTTCAACCTTATCCACGAATTCACAACCGCCGTAATAGCGTTTGCCGGGGTAGCCCTCGGAATACTTGTCAGTGAGGCGCGATCCCAGGGCGGTCAGAACGTCCTCGGAGGTGTGGTTCTCGCTGGGGATCATTTCCAGTCCCTCGGCTTGTCGTTCGGTTTCGGCTGCGATCAACGCTTCGATTTCTTCATCAATCATGATGTATCTCCCTTTATAAATTTATATGAAGTGTCGAAACGTAGCTATATCATGTTCTTATTGTATCAGGTTACTTTGGACGATCTGGAGGAACTCGCCGCGGGTGGACGGGTTGCGTTTGAAGCTGCCCTTCAGGCAGGAAGTGGTAGTCTGGGCCCCTGGTTTTTCGATGCCGCGCATCTCCATGCAAAGATGCCGGGCGGTCAGTACCACACCGACGCCCTTGGGCCGAAGTTGTTCCTGCAGGAACTCGCTGACCTGAGTAGTGAGCCGTTCCTGGGTTTGCAGCCGACGACTGAAATGATCGAGGGTACGTGCCAATTTGGACAGGCCGAGGATTCGTTTGTCGGGCACATAGGCGATGGCGCCGTATCCGAAGAACGGCAGTAAGTGATGTTCGCACAGGCTATAGAAGGCGATGTTGGTCTGGATGACCATTTCGTCATAACCTTCGTTTGCGAAAGTAGTCAGTTTGAACGGTCTGTCTTCGAAGAACTCCTTAACGAAGCGCTGGTATCGCGTCGGTGTTTTCTGCAAGCCTTCCCGGTCGGGCTGTTTGTCTAGAAACGGCAGCAATTCCGCGATAATCTCATCAAGTTCCACGAGTTCTCCCTTACGGCTCTTTATAGCTATTCTAACATAATCGGACGTTGCGCCCTGATATCACATATGATATTATTTCTGGACAATGCCTACGACGAACGAAAAGATCGGTCATCTTATTGCTCAGATACGGCAAGAAAAGGGATTAACACAAGCGGAATTTGCCCGCCGCATGAATACTTCGCAATCAGCCGTCAATCGCATGGAGCACGGCCGGCAGAACCTGAGCCTAGAAACTCTGGGCCGCGTCAGTGACGTATTGAACAAACAACTCATCAGCCTAAACAGCGGCGCCATCAATCTAAGGATCGAGGGCGGGCACGAACTCAAGGGCGAGATCACGCTCAAGACCAGCAAGAACGCCACCGTCGCCCTGCTCTGCGCCAGCCTGCTCAACAAGGGCACAACCCGCCTGAAGAACGTCGCCCGTATCGAGGAAGTGAACCGGTTGGTAGAGGTACTGACCAGCATCGGCGTGCAAGTTCGTTGGACCGGTGAGAGCGATTTGGAGATCAAGCCACCCGAAAAACTGAAGCTGGATCAGATGAACCAGGCCGCCGCTCGCAAGACGCGCAGCGTGCTGATGTTCATCGGCCCGTTGATGCACGACGCCAAAGAATTCCAGATCCCTTATGCCGGCGGTTGTGAGCTGGGCCGGCGCACGGTGCTGCCTCATCTTTATGGCCTGGAGGAATTCGGTGTCGGCGTGTTCACAAAATCCGGACATTATCAAATCACTTCGACTCCTATGCAACCGGCTCGACCGGTCGTTCTATATGAATCAGGCGACACCACCACCGAGAACATCCTAATGGCGGCGGCGCGGACGCCGGGCGAGACCGTAATCAAGATGGCCAGTGCAAACTATATGGTGCAGGACCTTTGCTTCTTTTTGCAGCGCCTGGGCGTACACATCGAAGGCGTCGGCACCAGCACACTGCACGTCCATGGCGTGAAGGACATCCGCAAGAACGTCACCTACTCACCAGCCGAGGATCCGGTGGAGGCCATGACCTTCATCTCCGCGGCCGTGACCACCAATTCGTCCATCGTGATCCGCCGCGTGCCGATCGATTTCCTGGAGTTGGAACTGCTTAAACTAGAAAAGATGGGTTTGAAATGTGAGTTGCTCGGTAAGCGCTACAAGGCAGACAACGGCCATACCGATTTGGCCGACGTCAAGATCCACAAGCATAACGACGAGCTGCGGGCGCCGGTCGATAAGATCCATCCTAACGTCTACCCTGGTCTGAATATCGATCATCTGCCTTACTTCGTACCTATCGCCGCCGTGGCCCATGGCCGCACTCTCATCCACGACTGGATCTACGAGGACCGTGCGCTGATGTATACCGAGATGAAGAAAATCGGTGTCAACCTGGAGCTGGCCGACCCGCACCGCGTTTTCGTGACCGGCCCGACCCGCTGGAAGCCGGCCGATCTGGTTTCACCGTCCGGCATACGACCAGCCGTGATGCTGCTAATTGGTATGCTGGCCGCACCTGGCACCTCAATTCTCAGGAACGTCTACACCATCAACCGCGGTTATGAGGACCTGGCTAATCGCCTGAACAGCCTCGGCGCCCAGATCAGCGTCTTGCACGAGATCTGACGCTCCCGTGTGATATAATCACCTCTGTTGGAGCGGGATTCGTATAACGGTTAATATATCAGTTTTCCAAACTGAGGACGGGAGTTCGACTCTCCCATCCCGCACCACGCACCCCCCAAGCCCCGGTAGCTCAGCTGGATAGAGCAATGGAGTTCTAACCCATAGGTCGTAGGTTCGAATCCTACCCGGGGTACCACACCCTTACCCGCACAAAATTAATGTCATCCATAAACAAACAACTGCAACCTCTGCTGATCGCCGATTTCTTTGCCGGGTTGATGTTCTTCTACCCGGTCACCTTTCCCTTAATGAACCATCTTGGCTTCAGTGTCGCGCAGATGAGCTTTTATGCGCTTACATGGAACATCGTCATGCTGGCTATCGAAGTACCGTCCGGCATACTGGCGGATCGCTGGAGCCGGAAGAAGGTGATTATGCTGGGCCAGCTGATCATCGCGCTCGGTGCGGCCATATTGGGTTTCGCCCACAGTTTCGCCGGCTTCATCCTCGCAGCCGTCTTCCTAAGCGTTTATTTCGCGCTTCGTTCCGGTATCCGCGAAGCGATAATTTACGACATGCTGCTTGAGAATGACGCGCGACCGGATTATGAAAAGCAGCTCGGCAGGTTGCGGGCCTACAACACAGCGGGCAATGTGGTCAGTTCGCTGCTCGGAACGTTCATCGCGGCTGAAATCGGCTTCCGTGCCCC
>DATNAB010000052.1:0-3134 GCA_035573115.1 Verrucomicrobiia bacterium | reverse complement strand
ATTGGTGCTACCACCGAGAACCCTAGTTTTGAGGTCATCAATCCCCTCCTGAGCCGCTCGCGTGTATTGGTCTTGGAACCGCTCACGAAAGACGAAATCGTCAAGATTATCAAAAAGGCAGCCAAAGACGAGAAACTGCCGGCTAAGAAGTTGCCGGCAGCCAGCATCGACCTTTTGGCGGAACTCTCCGGCGGCGATGCGCGAGTGGCGCTCGGTAATCTGGAGCTGTCCACGCAACTGGCCGGTAAGAACCAGATCACGCCTCAGGTCGTGGAGACGGCCGCGCAATCGCGGGTACCCGGCTACGACAAGAAGGGCGAATATCACTACAACGTCATCAGTGCCTTCATTAAATCGATGCGCGGCAGTCAGCCTTCAGCGGCGCTCTACTATTTGGCAAGGATGCTGCAGGCCGGTGAGGATCCGAAGTTTATTGCCCGCCGGATGGTGGTTTTCGCCAGCGAGGACATCGGTCTCGCCGCGCCGGCAGCGCTGAACGTGGCCGTCTCGACTTTCCTGGCCGTTGAGCGGATCGGCCTGCCGGAAGCCCAATATAACCTGTTCCACTGTGCCAGCGTCATGGCTAAGGCACCGAAATCGCGCGAAGTGGCAGATGCCATGTCCCGGGCTCTGAGCGCCGCCAGAGATCACCCCGACCTGCCGGTGCCGCTGCACCTCCGGAACGCGCCGACAAAACTCATGAAGGATCTCGGCTATAACAAGGGTTATAAGTGGCAAGCCGACTTTAAGCACCAGGCCGGCTTTTTGCCGGAGGAGCTGAAGGACGCGGACTTTTTCGGATAGCCATCGGTACGAGCGCTAGCCACACACCGCACAGCACCAGGTAATAATGCTGCGACCAGTTGTGGTGCACGGTCTGTACAGCGTCGAACAGCGAGAACAGGCCGAACAGCACATAGGCTGCCATCAGGACGATAAGCAGACGACTACGCCGGTCGTGCCACCAGAGTAATAAAAGGCTCGAGAATAGGCCGAGCGCCGCTCCGATTGATGCCACACCGTGCCACAGTAGCAGATGGTCCTGGGTGAAGCTGGGGCAGCGCTGCAACGACGGCAGGCAATGCATGGGTAGAAGCGTGTCGACGATGGTGCCGACGGCGAACACCATCAGACCGGCCAGTACTGCGGCCGCGGCCTGCTTCCGTAACCCCCAACAGACCAGCAAGACCAGCAAGCCACAGATCACGTCGCAGCCGATGAACAGCCAGTCGTACGGCTGGCGCAACGCCTCGAACTCGCTGGCCAGGCCACTTTTGGCT
Source organism: Verrucomicrobiia bacterium (assembly GCA_035573115.1). GTDB lineage: Bacteria > Patescibacteriota > Saccharimonadia > Saccharimonadales > UBA4665 > DATNAB01. The sequence continues at coordinate 1,854 of DATNAB010000052.1, read as the reverse complement.
ACTGCCGGGTTCAACCAATAGCCGAGCAGCCAGGAATTATACAGAAGCCCGGCGAGCGTAGCCGCGGCGGTCAATGCTCTCTCAGCGCCCTTCGACATAATCCCGTAAGACTACAGCGTGATTAACCTTCGGATCGTGGGCCGCGTATAGCAACGTGACGGTCGGGTGTTCCTCCGTGAGCCGGCGCAGTTCGGTCACGGCCGGATTGTCTGCGAGCTCGGTTTCGTAACGGGCCTTGAACTCAGCGAAGCGTTCCGGTTCATGGCCGAACCATACTCGCAAAGGGGGTGACGGCGCGACTTCCTTCAGCCACCCGTCCAACGTCGCCTTTTCCTTGCTGACGCCGCGAGGCCACAGCCGGTCCACCAGCACGCGGTAGCCGTCGCTGGCTGAGGCTGGCTCATATATCCGCTTTATTTGAAACGCCATGTTTCGATTGTATACCTAGGCGGCTATCTGTTCCCAAGGCAGGTCGGTCTTGCCGAAGTGGCCGTAAGCCGAGGTTTGGGAGTAGATCGGATGGCGCAGGTCCAGCGTCTCGATGATGCCGCGCACCGAGGTGTCGATGAGCTTGTCCTTGAAGTCGTACAGCTCCTGCTCGCTGACCGTGGCGGTGCCGAAGGTGTCGATGGTCTGCATTAGCGGCTTGGGCTGGCCGATGACGTAGGCCAGGCCGACCTCGCACTTCTTAGCCAGGCCCTTGGCGACGATGTTCTTGGCGATGTAGCGGGCGGCGTAGGCACCGGAACGGTCGACCTTGGATGGGTCCTTGCCACTGAAGGCGCCACCGCCGACACGGGCGTAGCCGCCGTACGTATCGACAACGATTTTGCGGCCGGTCAGGCCAGCATCGCTTTCCGGCCCAGGGATGTGCCAGAGACCGGTGCCGTTGATGATGATACTCTCGTCGGCCGGCAGCTCAAACTTATACTTATCGAGTACCGGCTTGATGATCTTCTCGATGGCCTCCTTGCGGACCTGTTCGGCCGGTGCGTCCTCACTATGAGCGAGCGCCAGCACCAACTTCTCGACGCCGGCGGCCTTCTCTCCTTCATAACGGACGGTCACCTGGGCCTTGCCGTCGGGCCGGAGCCATGGCAGATCCTTCGTCTCACGGGCCTCATCGATGCGACGGGTCAGCGCGTGGGCCAGTGCGATCGGCAGCGGCATCAGTTCGGGCGTCTCGTCGCAGGCGAAACCAAACATCATGCCCTGGTCACCGGCACCGATGACCTCGCCCCCTTCCTGATCGACACCCATCGAGATCTCTGGTGATTGCTGATGGATGTCATTGCTGAACTCGGATTCGATGCTGAAGCCCCAGGCGGGCACGGTGTAGCCGAGCGCCGACACCTTGTCGCGCACGATCTTCTCGAAGTTCAGATCGGCCTTGGTCTTGATCTCACCGAACAGTGCGATGCGATTGGCGCCGGCCACCGTCTCGAGACCGGTGCGACTGTCGGGGTCCTGGGCAAGTGCGGCATCGAGAATGGCGTCGCTGATAGCGTCGCAGATCTTGTCCGGGTGTCCGGCGCAGACTGATTCGCTGGTGAAGAAATAGTGCGTGGCGTCTGACATAAAAAATCCTTTCTGACTTATGCCGGAAAGGATACGTATGGATATCTTCCCCGGTCGGGCTAGATGGAGCACCTTACACCCTTTGGGGATGCAGGTTGCTGACGGGTCGACGAGCTAGATCTCTTACCGTCTCTTTATATATGAATTGTTAATGCACCTATTGTAGCACGACCGGCGGCCGCGCTACAGGCTTTCGCGGGCCAGTCGCGTGCCCTCCACGGTGGTCTGGAGCTTAGCGAAGGCCACCTCCCAGCTCCGGGTGCGCAGACCGCAATC
>DATNAB010000051.1:0-2077 GCA_035573115.1 Verrucomicrobiia bacterium | reverse complement strand
CAAGAAGGTCTTCCTATCCTCGCCCATTCATCATCATTTCGAAGCCATCGGCTGGCCGGAAACCAAGGTCACTATGCGCTTTTGGATCCTGGGCCAGGTCGCAGGCGTACTCGGCCTGATCGTGTTCCTGATGAGCAACAGAGGGTAGGGCGCGTGAGGCCGCAAGCTGTCCGCCGCCGCTCGCAGCCTCAGGTCCGGTTCTCGGGCCTGAACCTGGGCCGCAAGCACCGGCCTGACTATTGGCTGCTGATGCTGTGCGTGACGCTGCTGGCCGTCGGCCTGATCGTGGTCTACGCCATTAGTCCGGCGCTCAGCGCCGCCAACCACGTTAGCAATGGTTATTATGTCGGCAAACAGCTCATTGCCATCGGTCTGAGTGCAGTCGCATTCGTTGTCACGTCCCAGGTGCCGCTGGAATGGTGGCGCCGGGCCTATAAGCCGCTGCTCGTGGCCGCCGGCGCCGTGACATTATTAGCATTGGCATTGCCAGTCAATCCTATATATCCAGCCCACCGCTGGGTGCGCGTAGGTAGTTTCTCGTTCCAGTCCGTCGAACTGGTCAAATTCGCTGTCATGATCTGGCTGGCCGGCATGCTTGCCGAGCGCGTGAAACAGGGCACCATCACCCATGTGCAGATCACGCTGAAACCGTTGGCTATCGCCCTAGGTGTGATCGCCGTGGTCGTGGCTGGCATCCAGAGCGATCTTGGTTCAACCGGCGTTATCGTGGCCATGATGACCGTCATGGCGTATGTGGCCGGCCTACCACTGAAGCGCATCATGCTCATCGGTGGCCTGATCTGTCTGATGCTAGTATTGGCCGTCTCCTCGACGCCATACCGCCGCGAGCGCTTGAGCACCTTCCTGCATCCCGAATCCAACTGCCAGACTAGCGGCTACCAAGCATGCCAGGCTTTGATCGCCGTTGGTTCGGGCGGTATGATAGGCCTCGGCCTCGGCAGCAGCGTGCAGGCCTATGGCTATCTGCCGGAGGCTGCCAATGACTCTATATTCGCCATCTACGCCGAGAAGTTCGGTTTCATCGGTAGTGTGGTATTGCTTGGAGTTTTCATGGCCTTCTTTGCCCGTTTGCGTTACATCGCTGAACGTACGAGCGACGATTTTAGCCGTCTGATAGTGGTCGGGGTGTTGACCTGGTTGAGTACACAAGCCCTTATTAACATTGGGGCTATGATCGGGCTGTTACCGCTTAAGGGCATCACATTGCCGTTCATCAGTTATGGTGGTACCAGTGTCGTTTTCATTGCCGCAGCTGTCGGCCTCGTCTTTCAGATATCGCAGTATACCAGCTATAGCACCCCCAGGTTGAGCAGTGACGGTGGAGACAGGCGCGACCTCCGCCGCCAAAGCGCGCGCAGGGCCTATTATGAACCGAACTAGGACCGTCGTACTGACCGGCGGCGGTTCGGGTGGGCATATCACACCGATCCTGGCCGTGGCAGCTGAACTCAAGCGTCGTCAGCCGGAAATTCGACTGATTTACATCGGTCAGCGTGGTGATTCGCTCGGCGACATCCCGGCTGCCGATCCGAACATTGACGAAACCTACGCCGTCTCCGCTGGCAAGTTCCGCCGTTATCATGGTGAAGGCTTTAAGCAGTTGCTGGACTTGCCAACCATGTTCAGGAATTTCCGTGATCTATTCCGCGTGATCGCCGGCATTTGGCAGAGCCGGCGTCTGATGGACCGTCTGCAGCCCGAGATCGTCTTCAGCCGGGGCGGCTTCGTCAGCGTGCCGGTCTGTCTGGGAGCCGCTCTCAAGCATATCCCATATATCACGCATGATTCTGATCCGGTGCCCAGCCTGGCCAATCGTCTGATCGCACGCTGGGCCCGGCTCCATGCCGTGGCATTACCGACCAACCTTTACCCGTATCCCGCTAAGAAGACCATTACTACCGGTATCCCGTTAAGCGAAGCCTTCCAGCCGGTCACAGGGGCTCTCAAGAAGGAATATCGGGATGAGCTGAAACTTTCGCAATCAGCACGGATGCTTTTCATCATCGGTGGCGGATTGGGTTCACAGCGTATCAACGAGGCGGTGGCTGACGCCATA
>DATNAB010000050.1:0-4937 GCA_035573115.1 Verrucomicrobiia bacterium | reverse complement strand
TCATCATACGCTTATTCTAACAGCCACTCGGACCGAGGCAGACATTGTCCGCACAGAAGGCACACGAAGCCAGGAGGAATAACTAACTTTTGGCTTCTTTGGAATCGGATCCGGCTTCATCCGCCGGGGTTTCGCCATCGCCGCGAGCGGCCAACGCGGCGGTAACCTTGGCTTCGTTCTCGGCTTCTTCCTTGGCTTTCTCTTCGGCCTTGGCGGCGGCTTCCTTGGCTTTCTCTTCTTTCAGTTTGGCCTCTTCGGCTTCGGCGACTTCGTCGTGCACGGCATTGACGGCATCACGGTCGAAATCGATGGCGGAAAGCCGGGCGGCCTTACCGGTGCGGGTGCGCATGTAGCTCAGATAATTGCGACGGACGCGACTGCGTTTGGTAACCTCGACCTGCACGACCAACGGACTGTGCAGCAGGAAGCTCTTCTCGACACCAACGCCGCTGCTGATGCGGCGGACAGTGATGCGGCTGGTATGGCTGCCTTTCTTGTCCGTACGGATCACCAGACCTTGGAAAATCTGGACGCGTTCCTTGTTACCTTCGCGGATCTTCTGATGCACGCGGACGGTATCGCCACTCTTGACGTCGACGACGGCCTTTTTGCGATAACGTTGGTTGATTGTGTCGATTACACCTGACATATTCGATAGAGTGTACAGTATTTACCCCTGGAAGGCAAGACTTAGCCGAGTACCCGGTAGAGCTCCTCCAAGGTAGTTTCGCCGTGCAGTACTTTGAGCATGCCATGCTGGTGCATGGTCAGCATCCCGGACTTGATAGCGGCCTCCTCGATGTTCTGGGTGGAGGCGTAGACTTTCGGGTCCTCCAGCACACGGGTGATGGCGTCGCTCATGGTGAACTGCTCACGGATGGCAAGCTGCCCCGTATATCCGTACGGGTTCTCGTCAGAGCTGCCCGGTTTATAGAGTTCCAGTCCCTCCAGCTTGGGTTGTTCCACGCCCTTGGGTAAAGTAGCCAGCACTTCTTTGATCTTGGCCAGTTCGGCCTCACTGGGTTTGTAGGCCTGTTTAGTCTTGTCGTCCAGCCGGCGTACCAGGCGCTGGGCCATGACCAGACGGATGGCCGAGATGAATAACGGGTTCTGACCGATGATATCGGCGATTCGCGTCAGCGCGGCGGCTGCCGAACCGGCGTGAAAAGTGGCCAGCACCAAGTGCCCAGTCAGTGCGGCTTGCAGAGCCGTGCGGGCGGTGTCCATATCGCGGATCTCGCCGACCATCACGATGTCGGGATCGAGCCGCAGCACGGCGCGTAGTTTGTCGGCGAAAGTATCATCATTGCCACCCTCGCTTGAGCGCACCGAGATTTGAGTGATACCCGGGAACTGGTACTCCACCGGGTCCTCGATGGTGATGATCTTGCGTTCGTCGGTATTGAGGGAATTGAGTATGGAATACAGCGTGGTGGTCTTACCGGAGCCAGTCGGGCCGACCATCATCGCTAGGCCGGTGGGCTTGATGATGATGTCGTCCACCACTTTGCGCTCGGCTGGAGATAGGCCGAGCCGGTCCAATTTATACATCTCCGGATCCATGTTGAACAGGCGCATGACCACGTCCATGCCGTTCAGAGTTGGTACGGTTTCCAAACGGACGTTGACGTCGACCGTGGTACCGTCAGCCATAGTAACCTCTTGGGCGATATGCCCTTGCTGGGCTTTATCCGCAGCGCTCGAAACATTGCCGGCGCTGGCGATTTCCGAGATGAGCACATGATATTTCTGCGACTGGAGCATCGCGATGGGATGAAGCACGCCGTCGATCCGGAAACGGACGCGGACGCTGTCGTCCTGATTCTCCAAATGGATATCCGAGGCATTCAGGCGATGGGCCTGCGACACCAGATAGGCCAGCATGTCATCGGCGTGGACCTGGTCGAGCATGGCCGAGATCTGGCTGACCTTCTCGGTGCTACCAAGCTGGTTGACGGCCACATCCTGATATTCGACCTTCGCCGGTGGATCATACAGGCGCATATAGTCGCGGAAGCCGGTCTCAGAAATGATGGCATAGGTCAGACGCTGGTCCAGGAAACGACCTTGCAGCTCCTCGATAGTCTGCTTGGAAGTAGTCGTAGTGATGCCGAAGAAGATGTTGCTGCGGTCAACTTGTAAAGGGATGACTTTCATCTGATATAGCTCGGGAACCGTCAGTAGGTCTTTGTAGAGCGGTTTGTCGACCGCCGCCGAAGTATCGTAGTAGTCTAGGCCGAGCACCCGGGCGCGGCGCTGCGTGGCCTTCTCTTCGTCAAGTCGGGCGTCATCGCTCATATGCTCCCAGTATAAAGCATAAGCGGACCTGGATGGTAGATGAGTCACGGGGGCGTGCTACAATAAAATAAGTTTGGATTAAAACCAAAATATCATGACTTTGGCAACCCGACCCCGACCGACCGTCAACCACCGCAAGCGGCAGGCCCAGCACCACCGCCATAGCAAGGATTATCTGCGGACTTATTGGCCTTACCTGCCGATGCTGCTGATCGTCTGCGCGGGACTCCTGGTCAACACCATGTGGCCACGCGGCAACGTACTGGGTAGTCAAAGCGATTTCACCAGTTCGTCCCTGCTGAGTGACACAAACGCCCAGCGCGCCAACGATGAAGAGACCGCGCTATCGCTCAACCCACAGCTATCAAGCGCCGCCCAAGCCAAGGCCGACGATATGGTCCGCTCCGATTACTGGGCGCACACGTCGCCCAGCGGCAAGACGCCGTGGACGTTCATCACGGCCAGTGGCTACCAGTACCAGGCAGCCGGCGAGAACCTGGCGTATGGCTTCGTCAACGCCAGCGACGCCGTGGCCGGCTGGATGAACAGCCCCGAGCACCGCGCCAACATCCTTAATGGCACCTACAGTGACGTCGGCTTCGGCGTGGCTAGTTCACCGGATTATCTTGGACATGGACCGGCGACGCTGATAGTAGCCGAATACGCCCGCCCAGCCGGGATTGCCGGAGTTTCGACAAATGGCGCCAGCCAGGTGCTCGGAACCGAAACCGTATCACAGCCGATCGCCCGTATCCAGGTGCTAACCGGCGGCCAACCGGTCTGGGCGCTGGCAGCCGTAGTCGGCCTCGCCGGCCTGGCCGGAGCGTACTTCTTGTTACATCACGGCTTCAAGCTCAAACGGACCTTGAACAAGGGCGAAGCTTTCATTGTCCATCACCCGTATCTGGATATCACCGTGGTCTTCCTTATCACGGCGGGCTGCGTGCTGACCCGCATCAGCGGCATCATCCGCTAGGTTACGTTGATTACTGCAGGACCAGATTGTCGGTGCCGACCAGCTCGCGCAGTTTGCTCAGGCCATCACCTGCCGCGTCGATGCCCCCAGGCAACTTGATGGCCTGCTTGGACGAGGCCTCGCCCAATACCAATACCACCTCAGTCGGACCGCTATGTGTATCAATGGTTTGTTTCAGAGACAGCAACACTTCTTCATTGCTGGTATCCTGCAAACGGATGTAGAGCCGTTCGCTCAGCGGCCGATCCTTAGCTGCGGGAGCGGCGGCCGAAGCATCATCCGGAACAGGCGTGGCTGCCTCTGAGCTGGCTGCAGTGGCGACAGTTTTATATTCATTTGCCTGCTGCGTGGTGATCTCGTGGGCCTCGTCAGCCATTACTTTCGGCTCGCCGGAATCATTACCACCGCGGCCGCGGGTGCTGACCTTGCCTTTGACCAGTACTACACGGTCACGCTCCCAGAGATCAGATGTCTGCTGATAGCTGCCGGGGAAAATCACAACTTCGATCTCACCGGAACGATCCTCGATCTTCACAAAAGCCATGCGCTGACCGTTCTTGGTGGTAATCTCACGGACATCGGTGACCGCCCCACCCACATTGACTGTCTTGCCGTTGTGGCCGGAATCCAGACTGCTCAGGGGAACGGTCTTCTTATTAAGGAACGCTTCAAACAGTTCAAGCGGATGCTGACTCAGATAGAGACCGAGCAGTTCACGCTCCCACTGCAGTTGTTCGCGGCCGTCGGTAGGGCCGTCTGGTGCCAGCAGTTCGAGACGCGGACTCTCGAACAATTGCTCCTCGAGGGCGCCGAACATGTCGGTCTGACCGCTGTCGGCCTGCTTCTGCAGCCGGCCGGCGAAAGCCAACAGCATGTCGAGATTATGCAGCAGCGTAGTGCGATCGCCGAAACGATCGAACGCTCCGGCCTTGATCAGGCTTTCCATCGGTTTTCGGTTGACGATACGAATGTTGACGCGAGTCAGGAAATCTTCCAAACTTTCGAACTCCTGCTCGCGGCGGGCACGCAGGATCTCTTCGACCACGCCGCTGCCGACGTTCTTGATGGCAGCCAGACCGAAACGGATCTGTGTGGTTCCGGGCACAACGGCAAATTCGGTGAAAGACTGATTGACGTCCGGGGGCAGCACGGTGATGTCCATGTGCTTACACTCGGTGATCTCGATAGCCAGACGGTCAGTGTCATCGTAATCGGTTGTCATCAGGGCGGCCATGAAGGCAGCCGGATAGTGGGCCTTCAGATACGCCGTCTGGTAGGCGATCATGGCGTATGGTGCCGAGTGGCTCTTATTGAAGCCGTAGTCGGCAAACGCTTCCATCCGCTCCCAGAAGCGTTCTGCGAACTTGCGGGTCACCTTGCTATGCTCCATCATACCCTCGGTGAAGCTGGTTTTCAGCTTGGCCATGGTGTCTCGCTGCTTCTTGGCGATAGCTTTGCGCAAGGTGTCAGCCTGGCCGCCGGTAAAGCCGCACATGTCTTTACTGACCTGCATGAACTGTTCTTGATAGACCAACACCCCGTAGGTGCCGCCTAGTGCCGCTTTCAGACCGGGATGCTCATAGGTGACTTCCTTCTTGCCGTGTTTGCGGGAGATGTAATCGTCGATGAATTGCATCGGGCCGGGCCGGTAGAGGGCGTTCAT
>DATNAB010000049.1:0-5945 GCA_035573115.1 Verrucomicrobiia bacterium | reverse complement strand
TTGGACCACGTCTTCGTCGGCCTTCCCGCTTCAAGGCGACGTGACATCCAAGAAACGCTCGCCCAAGCCGTCGACCTCTCTAAATTATCACCTGAAGACCGGGCAATGTTCGACCAACGCCAAACTATCAACAGTTGGCTGGGCGGCGATGGCCGCCACCGTCCGAGCGTGTCGATCACTGACTTCGCGCTGGAGCCCGGTGACCGAGTGCTTATGACCTCTGATGGCATACATGATAATCTGACCAGCGCTGAAATCGAGGAAGCGATTGAAGGCGCAGCCACCGATGTTGCTGTACATGATCTGATCATAGAAGCCCGCGATCGCAGTCGCGACCTCGGGCACGACCGGTCCAAGCCCGACGACATGACGGCCGTAATGCTTACCTACGAAGGCTAAAGAAATTTCAGAGGCGCTCTCTGACCTCTTTGGCCAGTGCCTTATAAGCCCGCGCACCCTTGCTCCAACGGTCGTGTTCGTAGATCGTCCGGCCATAACTCGGCGCCTCAGCCAGCCGCACGTTACGCGGCACCACCGTCTTGAACAGCTTGTCACCGAAGTAATTGGCGACCTCGGTCTGCACCTGTTCACTTAAGGAATTACGCTTGTCATACATCGTAAGCGCCACACCCAGCAGTTCCAGCCGAGGATTGGTGCTGGCCCGCACTGCCTGGACGGTGTTGAGGAGCTGGCTGAGACCCTCCAGCGCATAATATTCGGTCTGCACCGGAATCAGCACATTATCAGCAGCCGTCAGGGCATTGATGGTCAACAGCCCCAGCGACGGCGGACAATCGATAAGTATGTACCGATAACCGAGGGCGTTGGCCTCCAAAGCCTCTTTGAGCGCAAATTCGCGTCGCTGTCGGCCGACCAACTCTACTTCGGCTCCGGCTAAACCGGCATTGGCCGGCAAGACGGCTAATTGTGCGACATGGGTTTCCTGCGCGGCTCCCGCGAGCGATATCCCCTTGCAAAGTACATCGTAGGTCGTCTTCCCGGCCTCTTTCGCTATCCCGAGGCCGCTGGTGGCGTTTCCCTGAGGATCAAGGTCGACTACTAGGACTGGCTCGTCTTTGCCGGCCAATTGCGCCGCCACGTTGATGGTGGTCGTGGTCTTCCCCACGCCGCCCTTCTGATTCACCACCGCGATTGTTTGTGTCATTACTGCCTCCCGGCCTGTCCGTGGCTTTAAGTATAGCACCGTCCAGAGAAGTTCTGCTATAGCCATATAGGACTAGCCTTATAAGGCTATAGCAGATTACAGGGGTAACCGCCCTCTTTTCAATCGTGGGTCAAACAGGCTTTGGATGGAGTAAATCTATAGGACGCACAATATGGGCGTCAGATCGTCTTGAAGACCGGGTCGCCTAGGATTTGGCGGCGTAGTTGCTCCTGCTGGCGTCGTTCTTTGCGTGAGAGCCGTTTCAGTAATCGATCGTCTTGCTGTTTTCTGGTTTTGGGTTGGGTTGTCATTTTGAATGTTCGAAATTTTAAATTGGTGGTTTTCTAGAAACCAAGTCGGGTCGTACGGGAATTAAGGAAAATGGTCCGCGGCAGTTTCAGCCGCGGCCGGCCGGCATCGTGGTGCGGGCGGCATCGGACCCGAAACGTCCGGGAACGACAAAAATACCCACCTGGGCCATACGTGATGGCAATTGGTGGGTCGCAGGCCATGATTGCCTGAGCGGCAGTAAAATCGGCATTGGTTTTTAGATTTTTGTTTGGTTAAAGTATCACAAACTCCAATTTTGGTGGTCCTCCGGGGTTTGGCGGCCGGAGGACCAGTTTGGCTTTTTGTTTGATTTAACCAATTGTTTGTTGGTTAGGGCCGGGCCTTGATTGGTACCAACCCTATATGTACAGTATGAACCGCCCAACAGGGGTATGCAAGCCTTTTTGAACAATAAAAATATACGCTCCTGCTGGTCTATTTACACGATTTTTTGGTCGTTTTTCGTTGTATATAAGTCTATGAAGACCGTCATACCGACGGAAAAACACCCGACCCAACCAAAACATTACCGTTTAAAGTCCGCTATCTATGTTGCATTAATTATAACGATGTAATTCTGGGACTTCAGTTATCCACAGCGAAATCAGACGATTTTGCTGATTTTGAGGACCGTTTGGTATTGCCGGTGGCCCCGTACCTTATGAACACGTTTCTTGGACTTATAGCGGATGGATGTGACTTTATCGGCGCGGGCATCAGCTTCAACGACTTCCGCACTTACCTTCACCTTCGCCACGTTTGGAGCACCGACTTCCACCTTGTCGCCGTCAATCAGCAGCAACGCGTCGAAGTCCTGCTTCTTGGCCGCATCCTTGATATGCTCGACAGTGATCGTCTCACCTTCGGAAACGACGTATTGCTTGCCACCGGTTCGGATAACTGCTTTTTTCATCTGTCCAACGAGCATACCAAAAATCTCCGCCCCTGTAAAGTCTGGGGTGTTAGCCGGCTTTCACCAGGCTGATCTTCAACTCGCCGCCGTCCAGGGCGACGGTCTTCACGAAGGCCTCGGCCGGGGCCGGGCCCAGCTTGTTCGCCAGGGTTTCGTGCTTGATAAGATCCGCCAGTTCCTTCTGCTTCAGGAGTCCGTTCAGATCAACATCGGTCCCTTCGAGTGCGAGGTGGATGCGGTCGTCGACCTCTAGCCCGGCCTGTTTGCGGGCACTCTGGACGTGACGGATTACTTCGCGGGCCAGGCCTTCGCGCTTCAGATCAGGAGTTAGTTTAAGATCAAGTTCAGCGCGTGGCGTGGCCCCGGCGTGCTTGGAACGTTTGCAGACGATCTGCTTGACGTTCAGCTCCTCTCGGATGATATCGAGATATTCATCGTAGGTAGCCTCGCTTTCACCGATGTTGAAAGCGTCCCAGACAGTGGCCGAAGCCAAGGGCTGCCGGACCTTGATGCCGGCTTTAGCACGCGTAGCCAGGCCGCTGCTGATGGCTTCACGGGTATTCTGCATATCCTTGAGTAATAGCTCATCGATATGGCCTGGCTTAGGCCAGTCCAGCAGGTGTACCGATTCGCCGCCGGTAAGCTTTTGGAACAACTCCTCGGCGAGGAACGGCGTGAACGGTGCCAGGACCACGCTGAGACGGACCAGCACATAATGGAGCGTGCGGTAGGCTTGGGCCTTGTCGGCGTCGTTATCGGTCTTCCAGAAACGTTTACGGCTGCGTCGGACGTACCAGTTGCTGGCGTCATCGATGAAAGGCAGGACGGGCTTGAGGGCGTTGGGCAGGTCGTAGCGTTGCATATGAGCGTCGACCTCTTGGCTGAGCTGATGCAGACGACTGATGATCCAGAGGTCGAGCGGATTCTCGAGCTCGGCCGTCGGATCCGCAGGCAACTCACCTTTGGCCAGTCCGCTATCCCATCGGTCGACGTCGGCGTAGAGCGTGAAGAAATCATACATGTTCCAGATCATGGCCAGCTTGCGGCTGACATCGGCCACGTCCTTGTCCTGCAGAGAGAAATCTTCCCCGTTGAGTACCGGCGAGCTGAGCATGTGGAAGCGCAACGCATCAGCGCTGTAGGTGTCCATCAGTTCGTTGGGGTCGGTATAGTTGCCGAAGCTCTTGCTCATCTTGCGACCGTCGTTGCCGGCCAAGGTGCCGGTGACGATGACGTTCTTAAAGGAGTTCTCACCGAAGAGCCCGATGGAAACCGTATGCAAGTAGTAGAACCAAGCCCGGACCTGACCGACGTATTCGACGATGAAATCGGCCGGGAAATTCTGTTCGAACTTATCCTGGTTCTCGAACGGATAATGAAATTGGGCGAATGGCATGGAACCGCTTTCGAACCAGCAGTCCATCACCTTGTCGATGCGCGTGTACTGCACGCCGTCGATCTCGAAAGTGACGTCATCAACCCACGGGCGATGGTAATCGTCCAGCTCGACCCCTGATAGTTCTTTAAGTTCAGCATAACTGCCGATCACTTTGACATGCTGCTCGCCGTCTTTGCCTGTGCCCTTCCAGACCGGCATGGCCGTGGCCCAGAAACGGTCGCGGCTGAGATTCCAATCAGGGGCGGATTCGACCGTCTTGGCAAAGCGGCCGCGTTTGACGTGCGACGGGAACCAGTTGATCTGGCCATTCTGTTCGAGCATGGCCTGACGCTGGCCGTCGATATCCATGAACCAACTGGGGTGGGCACGGTACATCAGCTTAGTGCCGCAGCGGTGGCAATGGGGATAACTGTGGCGGATGTAGTCGATCTTCCAGACGTCGCCCCGCTCGTGGAGCGTCTTGGCGATCTGCTTGTTCGCCTCCCAAACTTGTTCACCTTTCCACTCCCCTTCGGTATAAAAGCCGTTGTCATCTATAACCGATACGAACGGGAAACCCTCCTGCTTGGCGAGCTCATAATCCTCTTCGCCGTAGGCCGGAGCCAGGTGCACGACGCCGGTACCCTCATCGAGGTTGACGTAATCAGCGCCCCACACCTTGTGTGCATTTTTACCACGGTCTGCGAAGAGCGGCTCATATTCTTGTCCGATCAGCTCCTCACCTCTGTATTTTCTCAGTACTGTATGTGCTACAACGTTGTGTTTTTCATCAGTCAGAGCCTTCTCGATCAACTCGGTGGCCAAGATAAAGACCTCTTCCCCCACCTTGACCTCAGCGTATTCCAGATCGGGATTGACGGCGGCAGCGGTGTTGGCAGGTAGCGTCCAAGGGGTAGTTGTCCAGGCTAACAGATACGTATCGCGGTCTTTCAGCTTGAGCTTCACGTAGACCGACGGGTCGGTGACGTCCTGGTAGGAGTTGTCCATGGCCACCTCGGCCTTAGAGATGGGCGTAGCGTCGCGGATACAGTACAGGAGCACCTTTTCCCCTTCATAGATCTTACCGGCGTCATACAGGCGCTGGAAGGCCCACCACACCGATTCCATGTAGTCCTTGTCCATGGTCTTGTAGGCGCCGCTGAAATCCACCCAGCGGCCGATCCGGTCGATAGTGTCTTCCCATTCGTTACCGGTCTGGACCATATTGGCCCGGCAGGTGTTGATGTACTCCTCGAGGCTGACCTTGGTGCCGATATCACGGCGGTCGCGGATGCCGAGCTTCTGTTCAGTGAAGACTTCGGCCGGCAACCCGTGACAGTCCCAGCCCCAGACCCGTTCCACACGGCGGCCCTTCATCGTCCAATAACGAGGTACGGCGTCCTTGGCCACGCTGGACAGCAGCGTTCCCAGATGTGGCACCCCCGTTATGAACGGTGGGCCGTCATAGAAGACATAGGCGTCTTCGCGTGGGCGCTGTTCGACGGATTTCTCGAAGGTCTTGTGCGTCTTCCAGTATTTGACCAGGTCCTTTTCATACTCCAGCGCCCCCCGGCGCGTCTCTTTCTTGAACTTCATGGCTATGATTATAACAGGTTAGACGCCGGCTCAGGCATGGGCGTAGGAGACGACCTCGTCCATGAGCGGCAGACGGTCGCCTTCCCAGCTTTTCTGGAGGTAGCCGTCGGTCTGAAGCACCAGGATGGCTGGGTACCTTACCACATCGTAGAGGCTGGCCATGGCGCTGCCGTCGCGGCTGTCGATATTGAGGACCTCCAGGCGTTCATCGCGATGCTGGCTCTGGAACTCATGGATGAAGTCCTCCACCACCCGACCGTGTTCGGAGTTAGGACGGTACAACACAAGCACTTTCATAACGGTTTTAAGTGTAGCATATTTTCCATTTGGAGCACTAACCATAAGAAATATCATATATGGCGTTACGCTTATGCTTTTATCTGAATTTTCTATGATCTACTCCATTCATAACACCATAGATAGCCTGGCACATGCATATGCGGGTGCGTCAAAGGCAGACAAAAGGCAGACAATGTCGGCACAGCCCCGAACCCCCGGAACAAGCTGGCTCTTGCACGCAGAACGTATGAGTGGTATAAACGGAGCATGGCAGAAACCATGAA
>DATNAB010000048.1:0-3237 GCA_035573115.1 Verrucomicrobiia bacterium | reverse complement strand
TCAAACCGCTTGTATGGCGTCTGGCGTCCGGCCACCACGAAACCATGTCGGAGTGGCGGCTTCTCATTACCCGGCAGTTTGAAACGGTCAACTTCCACCGGCGGGAAAATCACTGCGGAGTCACGTTTGTAGTAACGCTTGATCATAGCCTGGGTGTGCGTGGAGTTGGCGATGAGGTAATCGGGTTGCTTGGCGGCGTGCCGGTCCCAGCGCTTCAGCGGGTTCACCAGCAGCCGCAGGCCCAGCCGCGCCAGCCAGTTCAATCCGCGTGGAAAACCCGGCTTATCCAGGTATTCATCGTGCCGGATCCAGTAATAATGGGTCGGTGAGTGGCAGTAGCAGATGTGTACCGTATCCGGTCCGGTCTTCACACCCTTGGCTTCGGCACCACTGGATGAGATGACCAGGTCGTACTCACTGAGGTCCAGGTGACTGAAGGCCCAGGCGCGGAGTAAAGGCAGAAATTTCTTTAGACCGGACGGTAGGCGCTGCAACCAGGTGGTACGGACATCGGCATCCTTGAACCAGTCGATCCGCGCAGGGTTATATTGCGAGGTATAAATCGGGGCTTCGGGATACAGTTTGTGCAGCTCCAACACCACGCGCTCGGCGCCGCCAATGCCGGTCAGCCAGTCGCAGACGATAGCCACCTTCGGCTTACCCGACTTGTCGCTCATCCGCGTGTACCTTTATGGAACAGCACCACCCAGAACGTCTTGACCAGGATGACCAGGTCACTCCAGAAGCTCCAGTTCTGTACGTAATAGAGATCGAGTTTCCGCCGCTCAGTGAAACTTAAGTCACGCACACCGGAAATCTGCGCCAGACCGGTCATACCGGATTTGACGCTGAGGATGGTGTTCTTCTTCTCGGCCTTTTCAAGCTCGTACGGCACCAGCGGCCGCGGTCCGACCAGGCTGATGTCGCCGCGCACCACGTTGATAAGCTGCGGCAGTTCATCCAGGCTAGTGCGGCGCAGAAAACGGCCGATGGGTGTAACCCGAGGATCCCGTGGTAGGTAGTCCCCGTGCTCGCGGTAGGCCTTGAGCAGGTCGGGCCGGTCCATCTTCAGGAAGGCTTCCTCCGGCATCATACCGCTGTATTTGCGGTTATGCGTCCGGAACTTGAAAATCTTGACCGGTGTGTTGAAGCGGCTCAGGCGCGTCTGACGGAAGAAGACATGGCCGCCGTCGGTCAGTTTGATTGAGAGCGCGATGATAATCATGAAAGGGAAGGCAATGAGCAGGAACAAGCCACCCAACAGCACGTCGGTCAATCGTTTCACGACCCGACCCCAGCCGATGAGGGCGGTCTGATGCACGGCGATGAGCGGGATGCCGTGGAACAGGTCAACCTCGATATTACCCACGAACAGTTCGCTGTTACCCGGCACGAAACGATAGGCGGCATGGTTCTCCTGGGCGTACGTCAGGATCTCGTCATTCTCGGGGGCTGCAGCGTACAGCTCCGTCTGGATGATGGTGTGGACCGGACGTTTCTTAAGATATCGGATAGCCTCCGAGAAGCTGCCGTATACCCGGACGGACTCCTTTTCTATGGGGTGTTTGCGACCGCCCACAACGGCCAGAATCTCATAACCGGTGATAGCGGTGTGGCTCAGCGCGGCCAGCACGCGCTGTGTCGACTTGGTATCGCCCACCAGGAGCACGTTGTTGATGCCATATCCGTAACTGAACAGTTCACGTCGAAGCCCCCGTAGCAGCGTCCGCTCCGCTAGGACAAAGAAAAAGGCCAACGCGAACCCGTAGAAGGTGACCAGCCGGGCCGGGAAGATGACCGTGTCCGCTATGTAGGCATAGCTGATGACGAATAGGATACCGACGAAACAGCCGGTCAGCAGGCGGCCGAGTTCACTGAAACGCTTTTCATAGATACGCCCGTTATAAAGACCCAGTAGGCCGAAGAGCAGGATCCAGAACGGTAGCAGGCTGACCACGACCACCAGATAACTGTGGGCATGCACATCGGCGCTGAGCGGCTGGTGGTTGACCGTCACTCGCAGAATATAGGCTATACTGAAAGCAAGGGTGATCGCGACAGCGTCACCAATAATGAGGCAAAGGTTGTAGATAACCGTGGCATTGTTCTTCATGGAGGTCTTTGATTTCCAGATGGTAGCCTGCGGAAGGCTATACTAAATTGTAGCATCATGAAAACGTCGGCATTGAAATATACCGTGTTGTCGTGGGTGAGCATCTTCACCATGGTCATCCTGCTGGGCATGCCGTTCCATGCTCTTCTGACCGTGTGGGGCTCGAGCATCTTCGGTCATTACACGGTGTTTCGCCTCTGGAAAGAGGTGCTATTGGTGTTCTGCGCCCTAGGCGTGCTGTATCTCATAGCAACTGACCATAAGATCCGCAGTCACACGTTGTCGCGCCGCTTGGTCTGGTTAATTCTCCTATATATGCTGCTCAACGTGATCTGGGGGCTATTGGCGCTCAACCAGCACGACGTTACGGCCAAGGCTTTAGGCTACGGTCTGATCATCAATCTACGCTTTCTGGTCTTCTTCCTGGTGACCTGGGCGGTGGCACTGCGCATGTCGCGATTACGTTCGCACTGGCAATGGATGGTCTACTGGCCGGCCATGGGTGTGGCAGCGTTCGGGCTGTTGCAGATCTTCATCCTGCCGCACGATTTTCTGCGGCACTTCGGCTACGGCCCGGCGACTATCCTGCCCTTCGAGACCATCAATCATAACTCGCATTATGTCCGGATCATGTCGACCTTGCGTGGTGCTAACCCTCTCGGCGCCTATCTCATCATTCCTATCAGCCTGCTTGCGGTGCTGCTGTTGCGCAAACGTTCACGCACCTGGCTGCAAGCCGGTTTCCTACTCGAACTGCTGGTCGTGCTGTTCTTCAGCTTTTCGCGCAGTGCTTGGATTGGCGCCGGCTTGAGCATCGCCACGATCCTGCTATTGAGCATACGTACTCGACCGGCCCGTCGCGTAACGGTCGCCGTCATAGCCGGGTTGATCCTTGTTGCCGTCGGCACGACGGCCATGTTCCGGCACAATGCCCGGTTCGAGAATTTCGTCTTCCACACCCAGACCAACTCTGCGATCAAGGATACTTCCAACGAAGATCACCTGAGCGCTTTGAAGAACGGCACGAAGGATATCTGGCATCAGCCACTCGGCCACGGTCCAGGTACAGCCGGTCCTGCCAGCATTTATAACACTGGGCACCAGCCGCGGATCGCTGAGAACTA
>DATNAB010000047.1:0-4417 GCA_035573115.1 Verrucomicrobiia bacterium | reverse complement strand
CTTGCGGGCTGCGTCGATGGCCAGGCGGATGTTTTCCTTCAGACGTTCTTGGCCGATATAGTGCTTGAAATCCCGCGGCCGGAGCGTGGCTTCCAGTTCGGCTTCACTGGTTTCTTCAGGTTCGTCGCCGGCAGTGCCGGGATGCACGATTCGATCAATCATTACCTTATTAGTATACCGTACGGGCTATTTCTGCGCTTCTTTTAGGGCCAGCTTGACTCGTTCTTCAGTCGATAATTTGGCACTTATACCGGCCAGTGATTTACTGGCGTCGGCGGCGGTGTAACCCAGTGCCACTAGTGCCTGCACCGCATCGTCTTGCAACAGGTTATCTTCGCCTTGCAATAGGCCTGAAGCTTCCAGGTCGACGCTGTCCAGCCCGACTTTGTCTTTGAGCTCCACGACCACCCGTTCGGCCACGCGCTTCCCAACGCCGTTGGCCTGCTGGATGAATTTGACGTCGCCACTGGCGATCGCCTGTCGAACCGCTTGCGCTGGACTGATACTTAACACGTTAAGTGCCATCTTCGGGCCGACACCCGTGACATCCAATAGCTGCTCGAACAGCGCCTGGGTGTCGCGGCTGAGAAATCCAAACAGATCATGCGCCTGTTCGCGGATATGCTCATAAATATAGACTTTGGCAGGCTTGCCTATGGCCAGCCGTCCGTAGTCCTCGGCCGTGACTAGTAGGCCGTATCCCACGCCGTTGATGTCAAGCACCACCACGTCGGCCAATTTTTCGTTTACTACTCCGGAAAGCGTAGCGATCATATCAGCACCATTATCGCACAGTCATGCTGTGGGTTATAGCAGCCGCCAACGCGTCGGCACAGTCATCGGGACGGGGTATTTCCTTAAGTTTGAGCACCACGCGCACCATCTCCTGGATCTGCTTCTTCTCCGCTTTGCCGTACCCGGTCAACGCCTGCTTGATCTGCTGCGGCGTATATTCGGAGATTTCCAAACCGGCCTGTTTGCCGCATAGCAGCACCACGCCGCGGGCCTGGGCGACCGTCATAGCAGTCGTGACGTTCTGCGAGAAATATAATTTTTCCACGGCCATGTGCTGAGGCTTGGTCGCCGCGATGATATCGGATAACTCGTCGAAAATAGTCTGCAGCCGGACCGCATCGTCTTCCTTGACCGGCGTCCGAATGACTCCGCCATCCACCAGCACAGCTTTGTGATTGTCGGCTTCGATGACGCCGAAACCCAGGATGCCGGTGCCAGGGTCAATTCCTAGAATGCGCATGGGCTTCGGCTTTTTCTATGGCAGCGAACTGCCATGTTGAGCGCATCTGGCCACTTTGTTCAAGCTGCTTAATAGCAGAGTAACTGAACCATTTGGCGTCCAATATTTCAGCTTCGGGTGGCTGTAAGTCACCTCCGATAATACTAGCTAAAAAAGCATAGAACTTGTAGCCTGGTCGTACTTCGGTATCAACCAGTATCGGCTCATCTTCTACAAGTTCGAAGACATAGCCTGTTTCTTCGTTCCCTTCGCGCAGAGCAGCCTGGCCGGGCGTCTCCCGCTTACCTTCAGCTTCGTCTATGTGTCCAGCGGCTAAATTCCACTTGCCATAGGCTTCAGGGATCATTTCCTGGACTAAGAGATACTCTCCCTCGTCATTGCGAGCCACAACACCTGCGATTTCGATAAGATCAGCCATTGATAAGCTCTTCGGGAATGTCGAAATTGACGTGCGTATTAACGACCTCTTCAATGTCGTCAAGCGCGTCCATCAGCCGCATGACCTTGCCAGCCGTGGCCGCATCCGTGATGCCGACGGTGGTATTCGGTACATACGTCAGTTCGGCCTCGACGATATCCAGTCCGGCCGATTGCAATCCGTCGCGGACTTTGGCCAGCTCTTTGGGATCGGTGTAGACGACCGATTCGGAACCCTCTTCCTGCACATCTTCGGCCCCGGCTTCGAGCGCCTGCATCAGCACGTCGTCGCCCGTGCCTTTCACGCGGATCATACCGCGGCGGTCGAACTGGAAAGCCACCGCACCCTTCTCGGCGATGTTGCCCCCGTGTTTGGAAAAGGCCAGCCGCACGTCTGGGTACGTCCGATTGATGTTGTCGGTGGCGCACTCTACCAGGATAGCCGTGCCGCCCGGGCCATAGCCTTCGTACAGTACTTCCTGCAACTGAGCTGCGTTCTTGTCTTTAACGCGGTCGATGGAGCGCTGAATGTTGGACATCGGCATATTGGAGGCCTTGGCCTTATCGATAGCCATGCGTAAACTAAAGTTCATTTCCGGATCGGTGCCCGCCCGCGCTGCAATGGCAATAGCGTTGCCGAGTTTTGTGAACGTGGCGCCACGGACAGCGTCCTTAGCTGCTTTCTGGCGCTTGATGGTTGACCATTTACTATGACCGCTCAGGTGTTCGCTCCTTCTAAGATTGGTTATCTTCTATCTGTTATTGTAGCAGATTTCGGTGTTTTTGTCTTGTGATGCAGCGTCAACGTCAGGCCTGCGACGATGACGTACAGACCAAGCATACCGCTGAGTGATAAGGTTCGGTTCTGCACGAAGACATGCGGCAGAGAAGCCAGTAGATGCGCTACGTCCAACAGGTAATTCAAAAGCCACGCTGCAGGCCAGGCAAACCAGCCAGCGAAGTTGCCCAGCATCATGCCAGCCAGTCCGGCGATCAAGCTGAGCAACATCGCAAGCGGTACCAACGTGACCACCAACACGTTTGCTGGCAAACCTATGAGTGACATCTGTCCGAAAGTATAGAGGATGAACGGCATGTTCATGACCTCGGCACAGACGCTTTCCAGTGCCACGCCGCCCACCAGCGATCGGTGCCAACCATGCTCATGCCATCGCTTCTGTACCAGGGGTGCGATGACCATCACGCCATAGAAGGCCAGAAAACTCAGGTACCAGCTCAGGTCGCCCCACACATAGACCGGGTTCATGAAAGCGGTAATAGCCGCTGCCAAGCAGATAAGATTGAGTGGCTTAAAAGTTCGACCATAATAGCCGGCAGTAATACTTAACACGCTAACTATCGCTGCCCGGACGATGGATGCGCTGGCTCCGGCCAAAAGCAGGAAGGTGCCGATCAATGCGAGCGACAAGCCCGTCGCCAGACGTTTTGAAGCCCGACCTAAAACTCGCCGGGCGGCATGCAAGATGATTGTCAGGTTATACCCGGACACCGCGATGATGTGCGTCAGGCCTACCATCTGCAAATCCTGCTTCACACTGTCCGGCAAAGTCGCTCGTTGACCGACCAATAGACCCATCGCGAACGGCGCTAAGGGCTCCGGCAGTGCCGTCTGCATACCGGCCGTGAACCTCTGACGGATGACACTAATGAGCGTCGGATGCCGCGCGGTCACCGCAAGCAGAGCGTAATTTATACGCCCCTGGTACGGACCGTAACCCGGATACAGCTTGCCCGTAGCTACGACCTCATCGCCCTGGAATACCGCGTTGGCACCGAATCCGCTGAGCTGGATCTTGCCGGGCAATACCTGCCCGCCATCCGTCACGATATGATCAGCATCAAAGGATAGTTGTTTGGTCTGGCTGTATAGTGCGTCGTCCATGGCCTGCGCACTGACGGTTATCTTCTGGTATTGCAGACCGCTATACGCTCGGAGCGTCTGCAAGTGCGATGCACCCCGCCACCACCCACAGCCCAGTCCTACTAATATGATGGCGCACAGCGTGAATAGGTTCCGTTTCTGCAACGACACAGCCGCCGCCAGACCCACGGCCACGCACCATTCCGGCCGGAGAATCGCACCGCTGCGGCTCAACGCGATGCCGAGCAACACTCCGACATACAATACAAGCAGCAATGTGGTCCGCCGGAACCGGCGCGCGAATATCCGCCTCATATGGCGTCATACTAACAGGCGCCTGAAGAGGACGACCAATACTTTAAGAAAGATTAAGATTCACGCGCCACCGCAGCCACAATCTGGAGTGGAAGCGACATACAAGAATAAGAAAACCACGATACCCGTTACAACGTGCAGCGCGATGATTTTGCCCCACGAAATCTTCTGCTTCAACCTATCCAAGAGGAATTTGGTTACGATGGGCGGCAATAACACGAAGGCCACATACGCCGGTATGTCCGGGTCTGAATTACCTGTACATTGGAACCACACGTTGTGAGTCCCTACCGCGTTGCAGTCGCTGCGTACGTCCACCGCTAGCGCCAGTACGCCCAACAAACAGATAAGTTGCAAAACGATCAGGATGATCACGGCCGCGAAGTATTTTTTCATGCTAAGGATTGGAGGGCCCAGTGGGACTCGAACCCACGACACCCTGCTTAAAAGGCAGGTGCTCTAACCGGCTGAGCTATGGGCCCATAGCGGCACAAGGTTAGAAATAACTTCTTACATTATCGATATTTTGGGCAAAAAGTCAATCCGTG
>DATNAB010000046.1:0-4484 GCA_035573115.1 Verrucomicrobiia bacterium | reverse complement strand
GCAGCCGGGCTGAAGCGACTTCCAGGTCGTCATGTTGGCTCTTGAGCTTCGCCTGCTGCTCTTGCAGACCATTGATCTGATAGCCGTAGGCATTGGTTTTCGTCACCTGCGTCAGATATAGCAGGCCGAGCAGACAGGCCAGCACGATCAGGATGATGGTGTTGCTGACCGGGCCGAGCACCCGGGCCTGGGCCTGGAAGCTGACCGAATTCTGGTTCCGGCCCTGGTAGCGCGTGCGGCTCATGGCCAGAGAACTGGAGTATGTCATGGTTTTTTCTTTATATTTTTATGTTTGTATTTGTTTCTTAGGTCCGGCCTCCTCGTAAAAAGAGGCCGGAACCGCTGCTTAGCCTATGAGACCACGCGGACGCGGATCTTGTAGGCTCGGGAGCTGCTTTTAACCTGGATTGGCATCAGCATTCCCTTTCGTTTTTATTTTCACTGCGGCTCGCAGCTTAGCGCTACGGGCACGCGGATTAAGGACGATTTCATGTGAGGATGCGGTTATCGGCCGCTTGGTGAGCAGTTGTAGCTCGGCATCGTAGCGCTCGCCTGCAGCTGCCCGGAACGCCTGTTTCACCAGACGGTCTTCCAGACTATGGAAGCTGATGACGGCGATGCGGCCACCTGGAGCCAGCAGACCCAGCCAGAGCGGCAGACTTGCCTCCAGCTGCCCCAGCTCATCGTTGACGGCGATGCGCAAGGCCTGGAAGGTCCGTGTCGCCGGATGCACTCGGCTACGACCCGGCCATGCCTTTGAAGCGATGGCTGCCAACTGATCGGTGGTCGTAAGCGGCCTGGCCTGCACGATGGCCCGGGCGATCCGGGCGGCCTTCGGCTCTTCGCCGTAGCGCTCCAGGATGCGTCGCAGTTCCGCTTCGCTATAGGTGTTAATTATAGTTTCGGCGGTCAATGGCTGCGTGCGGTCCATACGCATGTCGAGCGGCCCGCTGCCTTGCAGCGAGAAACCACGTTTATCCTCGTTAAGGTGCAGTGACGATACGCCCAAATCAGCCAAAATAAGATCGAACTGCCGCTTATCGGCCTGCAGTTCACGGCTGGCACCCAGGAAGTCCTGTTGCCGTACGCTCGCCTCTGGGAACTTCTCCCGGAGGGTCACGGCCGCCTGCCCGTCCCGGTCCACGAGGACCGCTTCGGAACCCTTGCCCGTCCGTTCCAATACCGCCAGCGCATGACCGCCGTATCCGGCCGTCAGATCGAGGTAAGATTCCCCTGCCGACGGGTCCAGATACTCAAGAACAGGCTCGAGCAACACTGGTACGTGTGGGTTGTTAAGGTTATTTTGGTGTTTGTTTTGGTGCATCTTGTCTTGTTTTTGTTTTTGTTTTGAACAAGGTCACCTAATCGGCAATCAACTTTTTGTTTTGGTTCAATGTTTTTGTTTTTGTGGGACTCAGCCGATTGTACGAGTACTATCTGCCAAGTCAAGTTTGAGAGACTTATGTGTGAGGTGGAGTTTTGGGAGGTGTTTTTGGAGAAATGTGCGAGATTTTTTAGCCTGGTTTTCTCTCTAGTTCCAGGTGTTGATTGCCGAATAGCTGACCTCTTCATAAGGTGAGGTGCATATTCGTCTTCTGATTGTTAAGGTGCCGGCGTGGGTGATTCTCTTACGCTCTAGTAACTTCCGGAGCCATCAGGCGCCAATATTGGCCGACGCCTACAGCTACGAGGTCGCGGTCGATGCCCGCATGGTCCAGCAAATGCTGTTCCAGCGTGACCCGCCCCTGTTTGCCGTCGGGCAGCATCTCGACCTTCCCCATCCGGAATTGGACGTTGAGATCGGCAATGCGCTCGTCGAGGATATCGCCGGCCAGACGCGGTTCTACCAGGTTTTCCCATACATCTTTGGGGTAAAGATGTAGGTACCGGCCGAACCCACGGGTGACAACTGCCCCGCTCGCAAACTTATCACGAAGTTCCGGTGGTATGGTCAACCTCCGTTTATCGTCCAGCTTGCGTTCGAAGTAGTCTACCGTGGCCATTGGTATCCTTTAAGCTGCTAGTGGTTTTTTGTTTTGATTTGGAGCGCTCTTTTGCCGTTCCATTTCTACCCACTGCCATGAGTGTACTACCCACTATAACCCCCAGCAAGTATCAAAATCAAAAAAAGTGGTGTTTCTGACACCACTTATCCACAGTTTTTTCAGGGGCGAACGAAAACCTAGCTATATAGCGTTGTGGACAACTTCCGCAACGCTATTTAGCCTGATAGCCGCCGGTCGGCAGACCTGCGTCTACCCCACCCGGATCGCTATTGGGGGCCTGACTGGCGTTGGCCGTGGCATCCTGGTCAGGCGTGCCTACTTGAGAAGTCGTTGCTTCAGGAGCAATAGAAGTGGCGCCCGGAGTCGGCGTCCAATCGCCCTCGGACGGAATCGGGGCCGCATCCGTCTCGGCAGTTGTTTGATCGGGGGGAGTGGTGGCAGTTGCCTCAGAGGAGGTATCAGGTGTGGATGCCGGGCTGGCATCACCTGTCGCCCCTGTTTCTGGCTGGCCTGTGCCCTTTTTGCTGCCGGTGGGATTCGAGCCGAAGATGGTCTTACTGAATTCGATCTTGTCTTCGTTGGTCTGAGCCCTCTCGGTGGATGCTTGCCGGTTCAAAGCATTTGAAATGAATGCGGTCGCTACTACCGCGCCGAGCGCAAGTCCACCACCGCGAATGGCAAGCCGTTTGGCACCGGCACGCCGGACTTCGACGTCAGTGCTATCTTCGGTCTCACCTTTCATGGCCTTACGGCCAGCTTTAGTGAGAATGGCGGGAATAATTCTTTCAGACATAAATTCTATCCTATCATATTACATTAAAATGGTCAAGCTTAGATCCTACCATGTCTGCTAGGGGTACGCTGACTGACACTGTAGCTAATATAGTGCGGCTCGGTGTCCTCACGTTCGCGACGGATGGGGTTGTTATCGGTCCCTTCCTTGTCGTACGTGAAAGCGAAAGCCGGCTGATTCGGGACCACTACTTTGCTGTTGGGGTGATCCGGAAGTTCCAGCATACCAAGTGTGACGGCTGCTGTCATCAGGGCCAGGCCTGCCTGTTGGGAGGCCTGAACCAGTTTATCTTTTGATGTTTTTGTTTTGTTTGTCACGATAGGTATATTAGCAAAAAATGGGAGATTTGTCAATGTTATGACCTTGCTCTATATGATTATGCTGCCTACTTCGCAAAGAGTTTGCCAGCTGTCTGCCTCTTGTCTGTCTTTAAGGCAGACAGGCCGGAGAGGTGGTGTGGGGGGTGTTGTCCGCGTCAGAGTGCGATGTCGACGAATTTGCCAGTCTCGAGCTTGTGGAACGTTATACCCTGGGCGCTAAGGACCTGTTCAAAGCGGTCGTACATCTGTTGGCGGGCTTCGTCGCTCCAGTGCCAGTCGTGAATAGGCAGGACATGTTTCGGGGCAAGCTGTATTGCCAGATTGATGGCATTCACCGATGAGCCCCACGGTGCCTGCACTGGCAGCGCCAGGATGGCCTTGGTTTGGGTGAAGGTGTGGCTGTCGCCGGGATCGCTTAAGGTATCGAGGTAGTGGATGCCAATCTGTTCCGGCGGTGGGAACAGTGGGTCGACCTTCTCATGTGGCGAATCGAAGAAGACCACGCCCTCCGGAGGAACACTGCTGGCCTTGATACCCTCTTTGGCAAGCTGCTCCACCACTTGGTTGGTCGTGGTGATGCGAACTTGCGGGAATTTCGCGACCAGCTTCTTAACGAGCGACGGGCTGAAGTGATCGCCATGTTCGTGGGTGATGAAGATGTCGTCGAGCCGTTTCAGTTCGTCGACGTTCAGTACCGGTTCGCTCATCATGCCCGGGTCGAAAATCGCTACCCGGTCCGGCGTCTCGACCACTAGGCAGGAATGGATGTACTTGGTTACCTTCATGGAGTTTCTCCTTCCTTAATTACTTTAACGGTATTCGGGATTGCTGAAATCGAAGCGCTCGCCTTTATCCCATTTGGTACGCTGATTGCCTTGGGCCGGGATGCCGCCGGCGCTTTTGAGGAGTTTAGCCAGATGCATGAGATTCCACGTCATGAAGGTGGTGTTGCGGTTGGTGAAATCGTTATCGAAGCCGACATGGCCGCCCTTGCCGTCGTCGTCACCGTAACTGGCGCCGGGGCCGACCTCACCGATCCAGCCGGCGTCGGCCTGAGGCGGGATGACGCAACCCAGGTGTTGCAGACTATATAGGACGTTCATGGCGCAGTGCTTGACGCCGTCCTCGTTACCGGTGATCAGACAGCCTCCGACCTTGCCGTAGAAGGCGTACTGGCCGGCGTCGTTCAAGAGGCCGCTGCAGGCATAGAGCCGCTCGATGATCTTTTTGGTCATGGAACTGTTGTCGCCAAGCCAGATCGGGCCGGCGATGACCAGGATATCGGCAGCTTCGACCTTCTTATATATGGCGGGCCACTCGTCCTTGGGCCAGCCGTGTTCGCGCATGTCCGGCCAGACACCGGTG
>DATNAB010000045.1:0-2106 GCA_035573115.1 Verrucomicrobiia bacterium | reverse complement strand
ATGGGCGGGAACTTCGGTTCCCGTCTGAAAAAGGTCAACGAGCGGTGCCCACCCCCTCTCGTTGGCCTTTTTCAGACCAGAAAACTACGGGTGTCATGGGGCAGTTGTGCGCCGCCGTAGAGATATTCGCTCAGGATAGCCACGGTCTCGCGCTTCATGCCTGGCAGCTGTGCTTGCTCGGCTTCGGAAAAACTCTGCAGCACGAAATCTTCGGCTTTGATACGGGCTGGTTTCTTAGGGCCGACGCCGATACGGATGCGCCCGTAACCTTCGCCGATGGCCTTGGTGACGGATTTAATACCGTTATGTCCGGCTGACGAACCACCCTGTCGTAAACGAATCTGACCGAAGTCAATATCCAATTCATCGTGCAATACGACAATGTGTTCCGGTGATATCTTATAAAACGCGACTGTGGCCTGCACCGCGTCGCCGCTGACATTCATGAAGGTGTTCGGCTTGATGGCGATGACCCGGTTTTCGCCAATGCGCCCGGTACTCATAAGACACTTCAGATCCTTTTTCTGGATCCAATCCGGCATCTCATCGGTCTTGGCCACGAATTCGTCGAGACAGATGAAACCGGCGTTGTGGCGGGTGTTCTCGTACTCTTTGCCCGGATTGCCGAGGCCAACGAGCAGGATATTCTTCTGCAGACCCACGGTGTAGTAGTTGGTCGGATCGCTGGTTTGGGGGCGGCGTGCCAGCCAGGACATCAGACAGCCTCCTTCTCTTTGGTGGGACTACGGCCATGCTTGTGTGCGGTGTGTTTCTCGATGAACCAGAGTTGCACCGGCGTGCCCTCGAAACCGTATCGTTCACGCAGTCGCTTCTCTAGATAACGGCGATAGCTCCAGTGCACGAACCGGCTGGCACTACCAAAGATCTTGAAGGCCGGCGTGGAGTTGTCGGTTTCTTGCACCATGTAATTCAGCTTGGGCGTACGGTTCTTGAGACCGGCAGGCGGGTGGTCGTCCACCGCCTCGCGCAACCACCGGTTCAGCTCAGGGGTAGCGATGCGCTTATGGCGTTGTTCGTCGATGTCGAAGGCCAGGTCGAACAACTTGGCGACGTTGCGGCCGGTGACTGCGCTGGTGAAGATCAGCGAGGCCCAGGGGACAAAGTCGAACTGACCGCCGATACGGGCGGCCAGCCGGTCGCGGGTGAAGGCATCTTTGCCCTCTACGGTATCCCACTTACTGACCACCAGCACCAAGCCCTTGCCGGAATCTTTGACCATGCCGGCGATCTTCTGATCGAGCTGGACACCCAGTTCGTTGACATCCATAAGTAACAGACAGACATCCGCTTCCTCGATAGCGGCCAAGGCGCGGATGACGCTGAAGCGTTCGATGCCAGTACCGATCTTGCCGCTGCGCCGGATGCCGGCCGTATCGAGCAGTTCTACCTCACGGCCCTTATAGCGGATCACTGTCCGGTTGACGTCGCGCGTCGTACCGGCGCGGTCTGCGACGATGGCCTGCTGCTTCTTAGCCAAGGTGTTGAACAGATATGATTTGCCGACGTTCGGCCGGCCGACCACGGCCACGCGTAACCGGTCATCGTCTTCACGGATAATGGCCTGTGGTACGGCCTTGACCAGAGCATCCAGGAGATTGCCTACTCCCCGGTTCTGAGTGGTACTGGTGTGGAAGATCGGTTTGATGCCCAGGCGCTCGAAACCGCTTAAGCTTGCGCCTCTGGCTTTATCAATCTTATTGATTACTAAGAAGACCGGCTTGCGTGATTTGAGCGCCATCCTAGCGACGCGGCGGTCCTCTTCAGTGACGGGCACGTCGGCCTCCACTACTACCCAGATGACATCGGCGCTGTCGGCGGCCTGCATAATCTGTTCCTGAATAGTGAACTCGAAATCATCCTCAGGGTCCTTGATGCCGGCAGTGTCAACCAACCAGAAATCGCGGCGTTTATAGGTGGCTTTGGCTATGATACTGTCGCGGGTCGTGCCAGCTTCGCGGGCCACGATGGCCTCCCGCCGTTCCAGGACGGCGTTAAACAGGCTGGACTTACCGACGTTAGCCCGGCCGACGATCGCTACTATAGGGACTTTTTTGGCCATCTGTATATAGTATCTAATACTTGGGG
>DATNAB010000044.1:0-2340 GCA_035573115.1 Verrucomicrobiia bacterium | reverse complement strand
TTACTGTTCAGTATCTCCGGTGTGCTCACCAGCGTCCAGCAGACGCTTGGTCGCTTCTTCTTCTTTGCCATCGCCCCCCTGTTCTATAACCTCTGCATCATTATTAGTATTTTCGTTTTCAAACATAACATCGGGCTGGTCGGCATCGGCATCGGCGCCTTGGCTGGCGGCATCGTGCAGCTGCTGATTGTCATTACCGGCATGTGGAAGATACGTTTCCGCTGGCGCTGGGGCATCAACTATATGGACCGAGATTTCCACACGGTGTTACGCAACCTGCCGCCGCGTTCACTCGATCAGGGCATGGATCAAGTGGAAAACGTCGTGGAGACGCATATCGCCAGCGGTCTGGGCACCGGCTCCATCACCAACTACAACAACGCCTTCATATTGAGCACCGCGCCGATCCTGCTGATCGGCACGGCTATCTCCACGGCCGCCTTCCCGAAATTGAATGCCCGTCTGAGCCAGGGCCGCCCGGATCTTTTCCGCCGTGATTTCCTGACCGTGCTTAGAGTGATGATCTGGATCAGTGCGCCGCTCGTGGTGGTCTGTTACTTCGGACGTGGCTATCTTGCCCGCCTGATTTACGCCAACGGTAACGTCCAGATCGCGACCATCTTCGGCTTCCTGACCTTGGCCATCTTCTTCCGCATCATCTACTCGTTGATCTCTCGTTGGTTCTACGCCCAAAAAGATACGCGGACGCCGCTGTTTGTCTCGCTGTTCACCATCGCCTTGAATGTTTTCCTGGCCGTCACCCTGGCTCGACCCAGCGCCTACGGCGTTTCCGGCCTGGCGCTCGCCCAGTCCATCGTCGCCATGGTCGAGGTCTTCATCCTGTCTTGCATCATGTTGATCCGTGACCATCGCCTGTTCGACGGGGCATTTTGGGGTGGTGTGGGACGCATCATCTCGGTGACTGGGTTCAGCGTCGTGGCATGCTTCATCATGATCTCGCTCTATCCCTTGGGCATCAACGACCGCGGCTTCTTTGCGCTGGGCAGCAAGCTAATACTCATTACGGGTGTGACCTTCATCGTGCACATAGCCGTCTCGGCGCTGTTCGGCTTGGAGGAAGTCCGGCCGCTCTTCGACCGCATTCGGAGACTGATGCTTAAGCCAGTCAAACTCGAACTGTGATCTTACAAAATTTAAGAATTATTTAAGAAAATTCTTCAGAGCGTGGGGTATAATTACACCATGCCACAGACACTTCTCGATGCTCCCAACTATGCCTTGACCGACGGTGATCTGCTGTTCACCGACCACCCTAAGCAATATGTACTGCGTTTCCGGGATATCGCCGAAGACGAACGGCCACGCGAACGACTCCTGCGTAACGGTCCGGCCAGCCTCTCGGTCGCGGAGCTGCTGACCATCGTCTGGGGAGTCGGCAACCGCAAGGAAGACGTCCTAAGCATGGCCCGTCGCACGCTTAAAGAATATGGTGAGCGTGCCTTCGTGAATGAACTCAGCCCCGAACGCCTCAGTGAGACGGCTAATATACCGATGGTGAAAGCTTGCCAGATAATCGCCAGTCTCGAACTCGGCCGGCGTTTCTATGCCCGCCAAGCTTCAGGCCAGCCAGCTCATATTCGCAACGCCAAGCAGGCATACCAACGGCTGCGTGATCTCGGCCAGAGTCAGAAAGAGCAATTACGCGGTCTGTATCTGAACAGCCGTTACCAAGTCGTACATGAAGAGGTCATTTCCATCGGCACGTTGACATCGAACGTGGTTCATCCCCGTGAGGTCTTCCAGCCAGCCATCGAGCGTGGAGCGGTGGCTATCATCCTGGCACATAACCACCCCTCCGGCCGCTTGGAACCCACTAGCGCAGACTTGGATATCACCAAACAGTTGGTTGAGGCGGGCAAAGTGCTCGGCATCGAACTGCTGGACCATCTTATCATTACGGCCACCAAACACGTCAGCATCCTCGACCCAGCCGACTAAAGCTAACCGGCACCCCTGTTATTCTGATATACTGGGCAGATGAAACAGGATCATATCCGCAATTTCTGCATTATCGCGCACATCGACCATGGTAAATCAACGCTGGCAGACCGGCTGTTGGAGCTGACCGGCACCGTATCCAAGCGTGACATGAAGGCCCAGCTGCTTGACCGCATGGAGCTGGAACGCGAGAAAGGCATCACCATCAAGTTGGCACCGGTGCGGATGCAATATAAAGATTACGAACTGAACCTTATTGATACGCCGGGTCATGTCGACTTCAGCTATGAAGTGTCACGCAGCCTGCAGGCTTGCGAGGGTGCTCTTCTGGTAGTGGACGCCAGCCAAGGTATCCAGGCCCAGACGCTGGCCAACGTCTAT
>DATNAB010000043.1:0-2699 GCA_035573115.1 Verrucomicrobiia bacterium | reverse complement strand
ATCCAGGTTGGACAGATAGACGCCGACATCGTTGTTTACCAAGTCGTTGCTGCTGATGTCGGTCTTCTTGGTAACATCGCCGCCGTAGCAGCCGCCACCGACTACCAGGATACCGCCGCTGGCGGCCTGGTTCACGCCGGTGTAGGAGTTATCAGCTACCATATTGTCGCTGACCTCGCTCTCGGCGCCGTAGCCGATCTGGATGCCGTTCTGGGCGATGTAGCTTACCGGCCCTTCACCTTGGACGACGTTACGTTTGACGTCTACCTGGGTGCCGGTGCAGGCCACGACGATGCCGCCCTTTTGATAGGAAGACACGCTGTTGTTCGTTACCTGTCCGCTGGTCGAGCCGCTGGTGCAGTCGCCGTTCAGCTGGCCAGCGATGGTGGCGTAGTAAATGCCGACACCGTGTTGCGAACCGTTGAGCGGCGTCTCGCCGATCTGGTGGACGTAGCTGTTCGTGACATCGACTTTCGCCTTCTGGACGACGATGCCATAGTAGTTCGCGCCGTGGACGTTAGCACCGTCCACTTTGCCCTTTTTGGTGAACGTCGGGCCGTAGTAGACTCCGATGTTGCAGCCGGTGGCGTCAATATCACCCGAAACCGTGGTGGTCGGATTGATACGCGCCGCCGTCATATTGATACCATCGCGGATGAAACCGGTCGGCGTACATGGTGCCGCGTGAGCCGTGAACGGAACGACAGCCCCGAGCGCGCCTCCTCCGACGATCACCATCGAAGCGATGAGCGCCATTCTTGTTTTTGTTTTCTTGATTCCTGTTTGAATGCTCCGTGCTATATGCATGCAAACCCCCTCACGTTAATTGCATGCTCAGTATAACATTTTTGCAATTTTGAAAAATTGAATTTGGATTATGACTGTGGATAATGTGGTGGCTCCTCCCAGACTCGAACTGGGGACACAAGGCTCTTCAGGCCTCTGCTCTACCAACTGAGCTAAAGAGCCACCGCGCGTCGCTGTTTGCGACCTACCCATTTTACGGGAAATAACAGATGACTACAAGCTATCGGGCTTTGCGTTCGTAGCGGTCGAAATCTCGCTCATTAAGCTTGGCGATGGCCCGCTGCATGGCCGGGTCCAGCTCGATCTTCTGGCTGTTAGCGAGCGCCACGACGCCGAAGATGATGTCTGCTAGCTCGTCGCCCAGCTCTTCCAGAACCTCATCCTTCTTCTTCGGTTTGTCGCCGTATTGGTGGTTGAGGATGCGCGCCGTCTCGCCGACTTCCTCGATGATACGCGCCAGCTGGCTGAGCGGATCCCAATAGGGCTTGGCCAGCGGCTGCAGTGCGTCGTCGACTTGTTTTTGAAGATCACTCAGCGACATGTCGAGCGTTTACTTCTCTTTAGCCATGAACTGCTTGACACTCTGGAGCGTGTCCAGGAATTGCGAGGGGAAGACGATGGTGCTGTTCTTTTCGGTGGCGATGTCATTCAGGACCTGCAGGTTTCGTAGTTGCAGGGCGATCGGATGCTGAGCGATCACATCAGCCGCGTCGCCGAGCTTGGCGGCACTTAAAGCTTCGCCCTCGGCAGCAATGATCTTGGCTCGCTTTTCCCGCTCGGCCTCAGCCTGCTTGGCCATGGCCCGCTGCATACTGTCGGGCAGTTGGATGTCTTTCACCTCGACCGTATTCACGTAGATGCCCCACTTCTCGGTCGACGTCTCCAAGATGGCTTTGATCTTCTCGTTGATGCCGGCCGTCTGGCTGAGAATGTCGTCGAGGGTGGTCTGGCCGACGATGTTACGTACCGTGGTCTGGGCGATCTGGTAAGTCGCGGACACCACATTCTCGATCTCCACCAGCGACTTGGTCGGATCGGTCACCTGGTAATAGGCCACGGCTGCCACGTCGATGGACACGTTATCTTTGGTGATGATCTTCTGCGATTCAATTGGCAGCGTCACGATGCGCAGGCTGACCTTCTTCATCTGGTCAACGATGGGAATAATAAGCCTCAGGCCGGGCTGCTTGACCTCGCCCCGGACCTTGCCGAGCCGAAAGACTACGCCGCGTTCATACTGGTTGATAATGCGCACACCGTTGCCGATGATGATCAACACCACGACGATCAGGACGATTAATAATGCCATTGTTCTCCCCTCGGTTTACGCCCCCATTGTACGGGCCGGCTTGGACTGAGGCAAGGAAAACGTGGTGGAGATACGGGGACTTGAACCCCGGACCTCTTGCATGCCATGCAAGCGCTCTAGCCAACTGAGCTATATCCCCGTAAAGGCGTGAGGTAATTTTAGCAGATTTGTTATCATGGGGCGATGAGTAAGAGTCGTACCGAAGTAAACCGCCACTTTCACGGTGATGTCGACATAGGCTCCGGCATCAGCGCGGACTACGTGGTCGCACACGGCGAAAGACAGCAACAACGGGGGCGCAATCCCTCAATCGCTTACAGGGGTATCACTAATCCGCGGGAAGCTTTGGCAGTCGCACGCGCCGACGTGAATGCCAGACGAAGTGAAGCGGAAGGTACCGATCCCCACGCAGACTTCGCTGGCCGAGTCCTAATAATGCGAGTGTGGAGCGAAGCTCAGAGAGAACTCGCAACCGCGTATGCCCAGAACCGTATTGATGAGGACGGGGCAATCGGCGCCATCATACAGGACGTCGAGCCTGATGAGGAACTACAGGCACCTCTTTATTATCGGGCTACGGACG
>DATNAB010000042.1:0-2586 GCA_035573115.1 Verrucomicrobiia bacterium | reverse complement strand
ATAGCCGTTGTTCTGGAAGAACGCTTCGAGCTGTGTTTGTATGGTTGCGATATCGGATGACCGCTTACTGTTGCGTGCCTTGGCCTGAATACCGCTGTAGGTCGTGATGACCAAGAGCGCCAGGATGCTGATCACGACGATGACGATCAACAGTTCGACGATCGTGAAGCCTTGATTACGTTTTTTAAGGGAGATCATGAGAGCCCACCCTCCTTGCTTAATGTGTTTTTGGTTGATCCTGCAGCCGGAGCGGCCCCAGGCATCTGGCTATGATTATAACCATAAGCGGTCTATGGTCAAGTAGATTGTGGATAAGCGTCGAACCGGTTAATTGCCGACGTTCTTGCTGAGGTTGGCGATCGGACCCATCACGCTGGCCGCAATCAGCCCCACGCCGGCGCCCAGACAGATGATAAGTATCGGTTCGATGATGGCTGCCAGACTATCGATCAGCACCCCGACCTCCTCTTCGTAGAAGTCGGCTATCTTCACCAGCACGGTGTCGATCTGGCCGGTTTCCTCACCGACCAATAGCATCTGCGCCACGATCGGTGGGAAATGCTTACTCTTGCTAATTGGCTCGCTCAAAGGTTTGCCGTTCTTGACCTCTTTGGCGGCGGCTTTCAGTTCGGCTTCGATGACCTTGTTGCCCAGCGCCGCGCCGGTGACTTCAAGGGCGTCCAGCACGCTGACGCCAGCCCCCATCAACGAAGCGAATGTGCGAGAAAAACGGGCGATGGCCACCTTCTGGATGATGGTCTTTATCACTGGCAACCGCAAGAGCAGGGCGTGGAACTTGTACTTGCCCACATCCGTTCTTATATAACGCAACAGGAAAACACCGGCGATCGCTGCCAGCAGTAACAGGAAGAAGATATTGGGTAGATGGTAAAGTGCCTTGAACGGCAGCCCGAGCGGCCCGCTGAGATTGCTCAAGGAATGCAGCACCTGGCCGAGGAGCGGTATGTGAGCGATGACGGTATTGTCCTTACAGAAGTTGCTGATACTTAGGAGTACCCGTGTGTAAATGGGCAGCTGGGCGTGCGGGCCACCTAAAGAAACTAGGATCGCCCCGAGTTTCGGTACGACGAACAGCATGATGCCGAAGAAAGCTATGACAGTGACGGACAGGATCACGATCGGATACATCAACGCGCCTTTGATTTTCTTGCGGATTGAGGCATCCTGCTCCACTTGGGTCGCCAGCCGTTTCAGGATGTCGTCGAGGATACCCCCTTCTTCGCCGGCCCGGACCATGTTGACGTAGACGTCGGAGAAGACGGTCGGATAGTGGGCGAAGGCGTCCCCGAGCGGCATGCCGCTTTCCACGTCTTTGGTGATACCAGATAGGACCTCGCGTAAGTAGGGAGTCGTAGCCTCGGCTTCAAGAGCGGACAAGCCGCGGGCCAGAGGTACACCGGCTGAGATCATCGTCGATAATTGGCGCGTGAATACCACCAGCTCGCTCAGCTTGATCTTCTTGCTCTGTCGCCCGAACAATGAGCCGGATGTTTTCTTGCCGCCTTTGTCGACTTCGACGAGTACCGGATGCAGACCTTGTTTGCCGAGCAGCCCTAGGAGCGCTTGTTTGTTGGCCGCCTCGGCCTTGCCGGAGATGATCTTGCCGTCTTTGCCAGTGGCTTTATATGCGAACTGCATGGTTTATTCTCCTTCGGTCGTGACGCGCAGGACCTCTTCGATCGTGGTCTGGCCGCGCAGCGCCTTGACCAGCCCGTCCAGTTTCATGGTCAACATGTCTTCTTTGATGGCTTCTTCTTCGATGGCCTCGCTGGTGGCGTTTGCCACAATCATCTTCTGGATGGCCGTGGAATTGTTCAGGGCCTCGTAAATGCCGACCCGGCCTTTGTAGCCGGTATGGTTGCAGTTGTTACAGCCGTCGTCATGGGCTTTCCAGAGTCGAGTGATGCCGGAAGCGCTGGTACTCAGTTCGCCGGCGCCCGTGTCCTTGCCCGGGCCGGGCTTGCCGATACCGTCATGCAGGGCAGCTTCTTCCAGTTCATGCACCCGTTTCAGACCGCCGTTCTCATCGAGGCGGAAGGACTTGGCGAGCTGTTTCATGGCCGTGGCGTCGGGCGTGAAGACCTCGCGGCATTCCACGCACAGCCGGCGTACCAAGCGCTGGGCGATAACGATCCGTACGGTACTGGCGATCAAAAACGGCTCGACACCCATTTCCAGCAGGCGGGGCAGACAGGTCGCCGCGTTGTTGGTGTGCAGCGTAGAGAAGACCAGATGCCCGGTCAGAGCGGCTTGGACAGCCAGATCCGCCGTTTCGATGTCACGCACCTCGCCGACCATGATGATGTTGGGGTCCTGCCGGAGCAGTGCCCGCAGCCCGTTAGAGAACGTCATGCCGGCGACCGGATTGACTTGTACCTGGTTGGCGCCGACTATGTGATATTCGACCGGATCCTCGACGGTGGAGATGTTGATGTTCGGTTTGTTGAGCGCACTGAGGACGCTGAACAGCGTGGTCGATTTGCCGGAACCGGTCGGTCCGGTCACCAGCACCATGCCGTGCGGCTGGACGATGGCTTCCTGCAGATCAAGCAGGGCTTCGCCCCA
>DATNAB010000041.1:0-3027 GCA_035573115.1 Verrucomicrobiia bacterium | reverse complement strand
TCTGGTTGCGCCACTCAGACGGAAAGCCGTCTGGAGTTGATTAAGACGTTGTCGCCTCGATGTGCCGATTTGCCTGGTCTGCCCCTGTCGCCTCAGATGATCGCCGCATGGCAACCGAGACCGGCGGCCAAGTTCCCTGGCCAGCAGTCCGGCCTGGTCGTAACCTCGGCTTCGGACCCGGCTGCTGGCAGTCGGCACCGGTACTATCACCTGGCTAGAAGAGCGAGGCAGCAGCGGCAGCAGACCCTTCGCCATCACGGCCGCAGCCGCGCGGGCGCCGCCGGATTTC
This sequence comes from Verrucomicrobiia bacterium, assembly GCA_035573115.1. GTDB lineage: Bacteria > Patescibacteriota > Saccharimonadia > Saccharimonadales > UBA4665 > DATNAB01. The sequence continues at coordinate 2,738 of DATNAB010000041.1, read as the reverse complement.
AGCCGCCACACCAGATCTTTAGCATGACCGGCATAGGGCGTCAGTGCACGCAGGCTGTACAGCTCGCTTGCGTCCAGACAAGCGGAGCAGGTGCGTCCATCAGATGACACCTCAAGGCACCGGTAGCATTGCGGCGGCAACATGGGTAACTGTTGTATGCACGTCTGGCACAACAGCTCTCCCTCGGCTCCGCAGCTGAGGCATTCATAAGGGGCCAAAAGGCCTATGAAGCGGTCTATAATGCTCATGTTGTGTTTAATGTGTTGTAAATAAGTGCTGGATGCGTTGCACACCGGTTATAGCCTAAGCTATACTGCTAGCAAGACAAAAATGCAAGATTTTTAATCTCTTCTGCATTCCGCTTTCCGAGCGAAATCGCAAGTAAGCACCGTAACCAATGGAGGGTAACGCTATGGCGCGACGCAATCGCGACGACGACCTATTATTAGAAGAAGATGAACTAACCGCCGCTTTTTTGGGTGACGAAACTGCCGTTGCGACTGACCCGGCCCCAGCTCCGGGTGCCGCACCCGCTGCTCCTGCCGTCGAGGACGAATGGGACGAAGATGAGAACGTACCCGGCCAGCTGGCAGTAGACGTCTATGAGACCCGTGAACGGCTCGTTGTGAAGGCCCGCACCGCCGGCGTCAACAAGAACGACCTGGATGTCAGTATTTCAGACAACCAGCTGACCATTCGCGGAACGCTCAGCTCCGGCTCTGAAGACGGGGTGGAAAATTACTTCCTGCAGGAGTGCTACTGGGGCGAATTTTCTCGCACCATCGCTCTGCCGGTTCCGGTCAAAGAAGATGAGATCGAAGCTGTGCTGAAGGACGGCGTGCTGACTATCAGTTTCACCAAGGTCCAACAGGATACGGTCAAGAAGATCCAGGTCCTCTAAGACCTTCCTGGACAACCATAAAATAAGAGCCTCAATTATGAGGCTCTTATTTATTTCTATGGTTTGGGTCGCGAGGCTTAGCTGCTTCCGCTTCCGACCTGGCTGGCCTGGTTCAGGACGAAGTGTACGATCACTTGGGCTAGCGCTACGATGACCAAGCCGACGATGGCATAGAGCAGGCTGTTTTTGGCCGCTCCGACGCGTCCGCTTTCCCCTCCTGAGGTGATGTAACGGAAACCGCCGTAGATGATCATGAAGATCGAAGCTGCACCAACTAGGATCGAGAACCAGGTGATGACCTTCTTGGCCAAGTTGGTCAAGTCACTTGTGGTGGAGCCTTGGCTACTATCGCAAGCCTGGATACTGGTCCCGCTCGTCCCACTCGCGCTCGAGCCGTTCGGCAAGGAGGCGTTGGCACCGTTGGTTATGGTGTTGGCAATCTTCGAACACGCAGCTTGGGTTGCAAGCGGCGTCACCAGAACCGGTGTGACCAGCATAATCGTGCCGGCGGCCAGGAACAGTTGTTTTCTAAGCTTTTCTTTAAGTTTTTGGATCATTGTTTTGTACCTTTCGTTATCATTACTTCACTTTATACTACAAGCTTAAGCATGAATCAAGCGGCTCTGTCTATGCTTCGTCAGGCCTCTTTACCTGTATGAAGGAAGAGGGACCGGAAGAGGGGCTTTTCTTGGGCGGCTGACCTGTCTGGTTAGCCTGGAAGAGGACGAAATGGATGAGGAACTGCGCTAATCCTGCAACTGCCAAGCCCACGAGGGCATATATAAGCGTCGACTTGGCATTGGAAACCTTGTTGCTGTCTCCGGCAGAGGTAATGTACTTCATGCCCGCGTAAATAATCACGAGGACGGAGGCGATACCGACGATGATACTCATGATGGTGACCACCGTCTGGAAGATGTTGTTGACCCGGCTCTGACCGCAGTCAGCGCCAATCTCGCTACTTGCCAGGTTGGTAAGCACCTCTTTGGCAGCCGGACTATTACCGCAATTCGTAGACGGATCGGCGGCGGCAGTGCCGGCAAGGATTGGAAGCGGGGCCGCCAGAGTCAGCATAGCAGTGATTCCTACGAACAATTTTCTCAGCTTCATCTTCAATTCTCCTACAGTCTCTTTATAACATAAAAGATTATGGTTCTAGCCAGGACGATAACTGCCAGGCCAATGAGAGCGCTGCCAATGGATCGCCGCGCATCTTCGACGTCCGTATCAGTTCGCGAGCCGGTACTGACATCACTGCCTGCCGTAATGAACCGTATGGATGCCACGATGATGAGGATAACGGCCAGGGCTCCGGAAACATAGGCGATTATATCAGTTATCTTAAGTATCAGGGCTTTGGGGCCGTTCGCAGCGACGGAATCTGAGCTGGAGTTGGTCCGGCAGGCCGTGGATTGTTCTACTGGCTGGTCCTGCTTGCTCTGAGCGTCACAGGCATTCCCGAACGGGTTGAAAGCGGACGCGGCCAATGGCGCGGCCATCATGCACATCATGGCCAGCAGCAACGATAAGGCAAACCTTCTCATGACGATGCCCTGTTGACGATGAAGGCGATGATGGCTTCGGCTGATATGGCTATCATCAGACCGACGATGGAGTAGATGATGCCGTTCCTAGCTTCAGAAGCCTTCTGGGGATTACCGGCTGAAGTGATGTACTTCATGCCAGAGAGCACGATGTTCAGGAGGGCGAAGGCACCGATGATGCCGAAGACGATGGACAGCACCTTACCAAAGGTGCTGCCAGGACCACCGGCGGTGGCGGCCGGTGTGGGCAAGGGACCGGAACTAAGGTTAGTGTGGGGGATGGTGGGGTATTT
>DATNAB010000040.1:0-2995 GCA_035573115.1 Verrucomicrobiia bacterium | reverse complement strand
CCTGTTCCTGCGAGAAACAGAGCGTCATATTGACACGCAGGCCGTCGTGGACACTTTGTTCGGCGGCGGTCAAACCGGCCATGGTTGTCGGGTATTTGATATGGGCGTTCGGGATCCAGCGGAACATCTCACGTCCTTGGGCTAGCATCTGTTCGGCGGTGGTAGTCTGATCGGCATGCACCTCGATGGATACCGAACCGTCAGGGATCAAGTCCGATATATCGATGACGACCTGTTTATAGAAATCTAGGATCTCATCCTCAGTGAACTTATCACCCTTTTCGAAGCGTTCGCGGGCATAAGGGTTCTTAGCTACTAGTGTCGGATTGGTGGTCTGTCCGTCGAGGAAACCGAGCAGTGCCAAGGCGGCTTTGGTCTCGGCCGGATCTCCGCTGTCCAGGAAAATCTTTGCTTTTAATCCCTGAGGTCTCATGATTGATCTCCTTTCAGGAGTGCTTTGGCCCGCTTCACGACATTAGCCGACGTGAAGCCGTATTTTTCCATCATTACAGGGCCGGGTGCCGAAGCACCAAAGGTCGTAAGACACAGCGTGCCGCCCCTTTCGCCTACGTACTTTGCCCAGCCGAGTGGCGAGGCGGCTTCAATGGCCAGGCGCGCACTCACCTTGGGCGGCAACACCGAATCACGGTATTTCTGGCTTTGCCCGTCGAAGAGATCAGTACTGGGCATGGCAACTACACGCGCTTTGATGCCGTCCTTGGCGAGCACTGTGGCGGCCTCGAGCGTGATAGAGACTTCCGAGCCAGTAGCGATCAGGACGATATCTGGCGTCCCCTGCACATCTTTCAATACGTATCCGCCGAAGCGCAGCTTATCTGCCGAAGCCAAATTGGTGCGGTCAATAATGGGCAGTTTCTGGCGGCTTAGCACTAGCGCGGTCGGGCCATCGGTGCTTTGCAGGGCTTGGCGCCAGGCTTCGACGGTCTCAGTGGCATCGGACGGGCGGATGACAGTCATATTCGGTATGGCCCGCAGGGCTGCCAGCTGCTCGACGGGTTGGTGTGTGGCGCCGTCCTCGCCTTGACCGATGGAATCATGTGTTAGGACGTACACGACTTGCAACTTCATGATGGCTGCCAATCGCATGGCGGGGCGCATATAATCGCTGAAGATCAGGAACGTCGCTCCGAAGGGCAGGATAGGCTTTGTGAGCGCCAGCCCGTTCAGGATGCCACCCATGGCATGTTCGCGGACGCCGAAGTGCAGATTGCGGGCATGCTTGTTCCAGACGGGTCCGGCAATGTCGGTGAAATCCTTGAGCGTCGTGTTGTTGGAAGGTCCTAAATCGGCCGATCCGCCGACGAACAGCGGCAGGGCTGGCGCGACGGCGTTCATGGCGGCGCCTGAGGCTTCGCGTGTGGCTAGCGGTTTCTCGTCTGGGCTGAAAGCCGGTAGTAGTTTTTGCCAATTATCAGACCGTTTGCCGTTCGTCAGACCTGTCAGTTCCTTGGCCAACTGAGGGAACGATTCTTTATAAGCTTTGAACCGGTTTTCCCAGGCCTTTTCCAGCCTGGCACCATGCTGCACACTGCTCCGCATCTGTTCGAGTGCCTCTTCAGGCACATAGAAATCTGGCTCGACAGGCCAGCCGAGTTTCATCTTGGTTGCTTTGAGCTCTTCTGGGCCGAGCGCTGCACCGTGGGCGGCCGCCGAGTCCTGCTTGTTCGGACTGCCGAAACCGATATGCGTATGAAGGACGATGAGTGACGGACGGGTGTCCTTCTTGGCGGCTTTCAGGGCTTTATCGACAGCCTTCGGGTCATTACCGTCCTTAACCTCGACCGTGTGCCAGCCGTAAGCCGCGAAACGCCGCGCTGTGTCCTCTCGGAACGTGAGATCGGTCGAGCCTTCGATAGAGATGCGGTTGCTGTCATATAGACAGATGAGTTTACCTAGGCCGGCGCTGCCGGCGAATGAGGCCGCTTCGGCCGAGATGCCTTCCATCAGATCGCCGTCCGAGGCCAAGACGTAGGTACGGTAATCGATTATCTCGTGGCCCGGTTGGTTGTAACGGTCGGCCAGGAAACGTTCGCCCAGCGCCATGCCCACGGCGTTCGCGAAACCCTGGCCGAGCGGGCCGGTGGTGGTCTCAACGCCTGGTGTCAGGAAATGTTCAGGGTGGCCAGGCGTCTTGCTGCCCCATTGACGGAAGCGCTTCAGCTCCTCGAGTGGTAGATCGTAGCCGGTTAGATAGAGGAGGCTATAGAGAAGCATAGATCCATGGCCGGCGGAGAGCACGAAACGGTCGCGGTTCAGCCAATCCGGATTCTTGGGATTGAAACGCAGATGCCTCATCCATAAGGTGTAAGCGAAGGTCGCCGCGCCCATAGGCAGACCGGGGTGGCCTGAGTTGGCCCGTTCCACGGCGTCGGCCGAGAGCATGCGGATGGTATTGATGCACAGTTCGTCAAGTTGGTTCATGGGGTTCATTATACCGGCTGCACATCCCGGCCGCCTACGTTATAATTAATATGAACATGAGCAAACCTGTGATCCTGACCGGCCTGAGGGCCAACAACGACCTGCACATCGGCAATTACCTCGGCGCCTTGCTGCCGATGGTCGACATGGCTAAGAAGCACGCCGGCGAGTATCAGATCAATCTCTTTATACCTGATCTGCACAGTTTCACCACGCCGATTGACCACGATAAATTGCAAGAGGCAATCATGCAAAATTTACGAGTATATATAGCTGCCGGACTGCCAATAGAGCACCAGCGTGTCTTTCTGTATCGCCAGAGCTATGTGCCAGCCCATTCCGAACTGACTTGGATACTTGATTGCTTCACCGGTATGGGCGAGATGAGTCGTATGACCCAGTTCAAAGACAGGTCAACCGTTCACGGCGCCGAGCTTACGGATTTGGTCAATCAGCACATTGAAGACCCCACCAGGCCACCCCGCCCGGGTGAAGTTGAGAGGACCATTCGAACGGTTCGTCAGGAAGCCGCGAGCATAGAGGGCGCCCGATC
>DATNAB010000039.1:0-5736 GCA_035573115.1 Verrucomicrobiia bacterium | reverse complement strand
TCTTCCGCAGTAGCGCTGCAAGCTTGCAGAATCTGGTCACGCTGTTCCTCGGTCATATCCAGACTGTCGAGAAGCATTAACTCCTCAATGACGAGGTCTGCTCGGGATCGCGCCTGACTGAGCATAGCCTCGACGTGGGTCTTGTCATAATCAAGCTCGCCCGTTAGTTCGTTATACTTCTTATCAATTGTGCCGCCGGTAAGCAGCAGTTTTATCGGCATGCTTTCATCATATCACTAGGCGGCTTCGTACTTTTCGCCCCAGGAGGCCATCTGCTCAAGGATGGGCTGCAGATCGCGGCCCTTCGACGTCAGTTCGTATTCGGTGCGTGGCGGCACTTCGGCAAAGCTTTGCCGGGTGATGATGCCATGATCTTCCAAGTCGTCGAGGCGTTGGGAGAGCGTGCGGGGGTTTATCTTGCCGACCGACTTCTCCAGTTCGCAAAAGCGCTTCGAGCCCTCAAAGAGGTCACGCAGGATCAGCGCCGTCCATTTGTTGCCGATGATTTGCATGGCGGCGGCGATGCAGCCGACTTTGGGTTCTAGTGGTGTTGTAACAGAGGTGAATTTCATACTTTACAAAGTATAGTAATGGGCCTATACTACCCTTTATCAAATAACTATAAAAAGTATAGCATAAAGGAGAGACAGATGAAACTTGGAATAATCGTCGGTACGACCAGACAGAACCGCCAGACAGTTAAACAGGCCAAATGGGTGCTGAACGCCGCTGCAAAGCTGGACGGGATTGACGCCGAGCTGGTGGACTTGAAGGATTATCCGATGCCGTTCTTTGATGAACCGATCTCACCGCGCTACAATCCGGACCGCAAGATCGATCCGGCCGCCGTGCCGTGGCTCAAGAAATTGGAGGAGTTCGACGCCTATGTCTTCGTGACCGCCGAATACAACCACGCTATCCCTGGCGTGCTGAAGAATGCGCTTGATTATGTGACCTGGGAGATCCAGCGCAAGCCTGCGGCCGTGGTATCGCACGGTTCGGCCGGCGGGGCCCGTGCCTCGATAAACCTGAAAATTGTTCTCTCGGAGAGCAAGGCTGTGCCACTGCCGACCTTCTCGCCCCTGGCCATGACCGGTATGAGCGAGCTCATCGATGATGACGGCAATCTGACCGATGCCGCCAAGACCAAGCCCTACGATTTGAACGACATACTGGCCGACGCACTGGCCGAACTCAAATGGTACAGCGACGCACTGGCCGCAGCTCGCAATAAAGACCAATAATTTGTACTAATCACAAGAAAGATATATAGTAAGTGCCAATTGAGGAGCACGTTTCATGGCCAATCCGTTCGAAGTACTTACCGATAATTCAGGCAGAATAATCAATTACATTCCTGCAGGTCACCCCGGTACGTTGGTCAAACCTGAAGCTATCGCCGAGCGTATCGATGGAGGCGAGAGAATCGTACTAGATGATGAAGCAGAATACGAGCTTACCGAGACCGGCAGCCTGGTCCATGTCGGTGTAGAAGTGCCTGATACGGTATTGTTCGGACACGGCGTGCGGATCGATGAAGGTACTGTGCTGCACCCCAGCCCAACTGAGGAACTGGGCGCCGCTGGCCGCATAACCATGGCAAAACGAGTACGGGTCAGGGGCACCGAGATCTACAGTGGCGTGGAAATCGGTAGCTTCGCCCTCATCCTGGCCGACTCGATAGGCAGTAACAGCGTAATAGGCTCGTACGCCCGGGTCGGCGAGGAAGTAGTGGTGGGAGCATCGGTAGAGATAGGCCCGACTGCCAAGATCGATCGTGAAACTGCAATCCGGTCAGGTGCCATCATCGGGAGGGCTGCGAAGATAGGTTATAAGACGACTATCGGGGTTGGTGCTCAGATTGGGCATCACGCCAAGATCGGGAAATTCACCGGTGAAGGGCCAAGAGGAGTGAACCAGGACGGCCCGTTCATAAACGACGGCCGCGTCGTCGCGCCGAAAGATAACGTCCAGTAAGGTATCGCCTTGACCGATCGGCTGGAAACTTCCATCATTAAATAATGACGGACAGTGGCGACAGGGATCCGGGTGCCGATTTTGATTTCGACAGCTGGGTGAGTGAGCGTGAGCAGGCGCACGCCGATACCCTTGAAGGTTATACGGTAGACCACGAGGTCGCCGCGCAAGCGATCGTGGATACACACGACCAAGTGCTCGGATCTTTGTTACAGTCCGGTGTCACGGAAGACCAGCTTGCCGTACAGCTATTCAACCTACGGGATCACGTGACCGGAGAGTTAGCTCAGTCTCACACAAAGATAGGCACGTTCCTGAAGGCTACTCATGCATACATCGCCAGGCTGGTTTCCTACGATGACCGCCGGCTCCTTACGGAGGCCGACGAGGAGCTTGAGGTCTCAGGCCCGGGTACATCGGTGATTGATACCTTTGGGAAGGCCTCCAGCCCTCAGGATGCCCGGTTGCTCGCACTCGCTCATGATTATTCGTTATGGGAGCAGCTTCACGTTACTGCCTCTCGGCAAGGTCTTGAGCATCCGGACATCGACAGAACGCTCGAGGTTGTCTCAAGTGAACCGGTGGCGTGGGCTATGAGGGCTGGACTCGACCACCTCTCCTGGAGATCGAAACCATCCATGTTTGCCTATCGCTCAGGCGGCGAGGAAGGCGCGACCATGGTGCCCAAAGCCGCTTCGACCGCGGACGTGCGTGCGGCCATGGCCGCCGGTTCGGACTACGCCGTGCTGCTTACCATGCAGAAACGGGCCGAGCATCTGCCCGCTGGCACCGCGCTCGATACCCCCGAATCACTCCTCGAATTAGCCACTCCTTTGGGCCGGCTACTTATAGATATGCAGGAATTGAAAGGGCGGGGACCGACCGAATCTGATGATGAACCCCGGCCGCCGCGGATCAACGTCGAAGAATGGCGTTCCCTGATCGGCGACGGGCACCACAATCTCGGTGTGATAGGACTGGCGCTTCAGTCGTTGTACGCCTTACAGTTCCTGAGTATGTCCGAGGCGATAGATCTGGAACGGATAGGTCGGCTACCAGTACCGTCTGGGGAAGAGGGGCCGGACGTGCCTTCCGTGCCTGACCTGGGCAGGGGTGGTGTAGAATTAAGTCTGTACAGGTCCTCGACGCTTTCGGCCGGCTCGATAAGGCAGCCACATAAAGCAACAGGCTCGAACGACGGAGAAATAAGAGAAAGTAACGACGCGGACGATGATTGATAAGACAGCCATACCGACCAAACTGCTCTGGATGGACTTGGAACTGACCGGCTTGGACCCGCAAAAGGACGTGATTCTGGAAGTGGCGGTTGAAATTACCGATTTCAATTTCAAGACACTAGCCAGTTACGAGGCATTGGTGAAACAGCCGCGCCAGACAGTGCTCGAACGTATGCAGAAGAACACCTGGTGGGCTGATTTCCCGGAAAACCGCGACGAATTCGTCGCCAAGCTCGATACAGGGAAGCCGAGCAAGCAGGTGGAGCAGGAGCTCATCGAGCTGGTGAAAGAACATTTCGGCGCCGAGCCGGCGGTGCTGGCCGGCAACAGCATCCATAACGACCGCAAGTTCATCCGGCAATGGTGGCCGGGGCTTGATCTAAAGTTGCACTACCGCATGCTCGACGTGAGCGCCTGGAAGGTCTTCATGCAGGGGAAATACGGTGTGCAGTTCGAGAAGAAGAATCTGCACCGGGCGTTCGACGACATCCAGGCCAGCATCGCCGAGCTACAGCACTACCTCGCCTGGTTCGCCGAGCATAACCAAGATAGCTAGAACATACATTTGACTTATTTGTTTAACTGACGTATAATTTGAAATCAAATCGTACGTAACTGGGTGGCGCAGGAAGGATAGCGCGCACGTGATATCGAGGAAATTAGCAGCAGTAGCCTCGGCACTTCTGCTCACATTCAGTACGTTACTGCCGCTGGCCATGGCCAGTTCGGCTAGCGCCGATTCTCCGAACCTTATCGCCAACGCCTCAGTTGAGACAGCCGATCCAAGCAACAGTGCCCAGCCACAATCCTGGTTGAAAGATAATTGGGGCACTAACAAAGAGACTTACACGTATCTGAAGACCGGCGCCGAAGACGGCACACATGCCGTGAAGGTCCAGATGACCAGCTACACGAGCGGCGACGCCAAGTGGTACTTCACCCCCGTGAATGTCACGGCGGGAAGCCAGTATAATTTCAGCGATTATTATCAAGGCACCGTGGCTACCGATGTTGTTGCCCAGTTCGACGACGGCAATGGCAACTACACCTACCAGGATCTGGGTGCTGCCGCCAAGAGCACCACCTGGAAGCAATACGCCGCCAGCCTGACCGTGCCGGCTGGAGCCGTGCACGTGACAGTCTTCCATCTTATCGAGAGCGTCGGCACCCTGACCACGGATAACTTCTCACTGACGGCCGCCGCGCCCGTCACGCCTCCGCCGCCGCCCACACCGGGCAGCAATCTGATCGCCAATCAGTCGGTCGAGACGGCCAGTCCGAACAACAGCGCCATGCCGCAGTCGTGGCTCCAGGATAAGTGGGGTACCAACAAGGTCACCTACTCCTATCCGACTACCGGTGGTCAAGACGGCAAGCGGAGCGTCAAACTGCAGATGACCAGCTACACGAGCGGCGACGCCAAATGGTACTTCACGCCGGTAGCCGTGCAGCAAAACACGCTCTATACTTACAGTGATTATTATCAGTCGAATGTCGCGAGTGATGTGGTCGTACAGTTTGACGACGGCAATGGCAACTACACCTACCAGGATCTCGGCAGCCCGGCGACCAGCACTGCCTGGAAGCAGTTCACTGCCACCTTCACGCCACCGAGCACGGCCGTACATGCCACCGTTTTCCACCTGCTGGCGAAGGTCGGTACCCTGACTACGGATAACTTCTCACTGACCAGCAGTACAGTGACGCCACCTCCACCGCCTCCTCCGGGCAACGCCATTACCAACCCTTCTGTCGAGACACCTGATCCTACCAACAGCGCCATGCCGCAGTCCTGGTTGCACGACAACTGGGGCACAAACACCCCGACTTACACCTACCTGAATGGTGGTGCTGAGGATGGTTCACGCGCCATGCAGATCCAGATGACCAGCTACACGAGCGGTGACGCCAAGTGGTATTTCAAACCGGTAACCGTACCGGCTGGCACCACTCAGTACGCCTTCAGCGATTACTACAAGGCGAGCGTGTCGACTATGGCATATGCCGTGTTCGATATGTCAGACGGCAGCACGCTGTACCAGATCATCGGCCAACCCGGCGTCAGCGCCAACTGGCAGAAATTCGCCACCAACTTCACGGTTCCGGCGGGAGCGGTCGACGTCACGGTCTATCACCTGATCAATCAGGTCGGCACCCTGACTACCGACAACTTCTCACTCGCACCGTACACGCCGACCGGCTTCAATCGACCGATCGTCACTCTAACCTTCGATGACGGCTACCAGAGCACCTATGATAACGGTCTGCCCGAGCTGAACAAATACGGCTTCAAGTCGACGCAGTACATCATCACCGGCCTTGTCGGCCAGCCGAATTACATGACTAAATCCGAGGTCTTGGCGTGGAACACTGGCGGCCATGATGTCGAATCGCACACCGTCACACATCCTGATCTGACCCAGCTCACTGCCGCGCAGCTGACCACCGAACTTTCGCAGTCGCAGTCTACGCTCCAGAGTTGGCTGGGCAAGCCGGTCAAGGATCTGGCATATCCGTATAG
>DATNAB010000038.1:0-3086 GCA_035573115.1 Verrucomicrobiia bacterium | reverse complement strand
TGGCTGGTGAAGACCAAGAAGGTCCTGAACCAGAAGACCCGTTTCCACACGCCGACGGTATGGCTGCTGGTGTTACCTGCTCTGGTAATCATCGGCGGTTATGCATGGTTCATCACTTCAGCGGTACTCGCAAGCAACTCTGCGGATACCGGCACTTCGACCACGCGGACCTATGGCGAAGTCGTCAATAAACAGGGCGAGAAGCGCCCGCCACAATATACGCACGTCTGTGATACGGCTGATGGCACGGAATATATTACCCAAGGCGCCCCGCCGTGCCTGGGTAGGGATACGTATAAAGGTGACTATGCCCCGTCGGTAGCCGGTACCATCTACAGCAGTCCTTGCAAGACCGATGGCACCCCCAGTCGCTACGTCTACATCGCCACGAGCGAGAACTGCCCGGGCGGTAGTACGTTAGTGTTCTATAACAATATCGCTGTTAACGGCTCGCTCTGGGCTCTGGGTCTGATCATCGTTGGTTCCATCGCCGCGTTCGGCCTCAGCCTGTTCTGGTTCTTCCGCTTCTCTAAAGCTGTCAATGAATATACCCACGGCAAGATGAGCACTGCCGTCAGCTTCCTCATTCTGTGGCTCATCCATCTGATCGGCGTGGCCCTCATCCAGGATACGTTCAATGATATGCAAGACGGTATAGTAGCCGGACAGCCAGCTGCTCCGGCTCCGAACCAAGAGCATTTGGATTTCAGCCAGGCAGCCCAACCTGAAAAACACGACGATACTGAAAAAGATAAGACCGAGTCCTAAAAAGGCCTCGGCCTGATGGTCGGGGAGACAGGATTTGAACCTGCGACCCCCGCGTCCCAAACGCGGTGCGCTACCGGACTGCGCCACTCCCCGTAACTTGGAGGATTATATCAGAAAATGGAGCGGATCCGCTCCATAGAATTAGCCATACCCTCCGGTCCGATGTCAGCCAAGACGGCATTGAACTGCATCGGGCCTTCGGTCTCTAGGACATTGCGTGTGGGTTTGCCATCCCTCCAGCGTGGCAACACGCTCGCGAATGTGACGCCTAAAGACGCTTCCAACACGCCACACATACCGACGTCAGTAACATGGGCCGTGCCGCCCGGCAACACCCGCGCGTCGGCTGTGGGTACATGCCAATGGTCGCCGACGACCAGGCCGACCCGCCCGTCCAGGTAGTGCCCGATAACCACCTTTTCACTGGAGAAGTCACCATGGAGATTCACGACTACGGCATCTTTCTGAGTTGACTTTTCCTCTTTCAAGATACGGTCGATCACATGCAGCGGGTTATCAATTGGTTTGTCGGCGTCCTTGCCGACAATGCGGCCAAGCAAGCTAACCACCAATACTTTTTTGTTACCGACCTGTACATACTTATAGCCGCGGCCAGGCGTGCCTTCGGGATAATTGGCAGGCCGGATAATGGGCTGCATGGGATCATTCATGGCCGGTAAGATGGACTCATGGTAAAGACTCCAATTACCCCCGGTGCAGAAGTCAACACCCGCCGCTTGCAACCTTTTGAAATCTTCCGGTGTGATGCCACGACCGTCAGTGACGTTTTCGGCTTGGGCGATGACCAGATCGACCTTCTTCTCACGTCGCAGCTCCGGCAGCAGCCGCTCCACGACCTTGATGCCGGGTTCGCCCATGATATCGCCGATGTAGAGGATGTTCATAATGCCAGCATGACGACGCCAAGCGCCGAGAATCCGTAACTTATTAATTTATATCGGGTAAGGTGCTCATGCAACAATAGCACGGCAGCCAGACTGGCGGCGACGATGTTGAGGTTACGGATGGCCAACGTGTAGCTGGTGTTCACGGAGATATGGACCGCTATGAATGACAAGACGATGGACATTATTTGAAGCACGCCTAGACAAGCCAGCAGGGTCCATTGGCGGCCAGACAATTTCGCGGCTTCGGTCTTCAGCGGACGAGCTGCGCGGCGACGGATAGCGATCAGATCGCAGAGCACCAGCAGAATTACGGCACCGGTTACGTTCAACGCCAGGTAGATGCTGACGCTGGAATGTTCGATGCCGAATTTATCGCCAATGGCGGCAGCGGCAGTAATGAGACTGACGGTCAGCATGGCCCGAGCCGCTCCCGATGAACCAAGTGTGACGACCGGTTTATACCAGGCGATCCTCGGCCGGCTGTAGAGCACATAGATGGCTGCAGTCACTGCCAGCAAGCCGCCGAAAGCCAGCCAGGACGGATCCTGGCCGAGCAATATCCAGCCGAAGAAAGCGGTGAAGACCGGTACGAGGCTTTGGAGCGGCAGCACATCCGACAATTCATTTTCGCGGATGACCCGGATATACAGGTAACTGACTGCCGGATAGTAGCCTCCGACCACAGCCACGAGATCCAACCAAAACGTCCAATGCAACTGCGTGATTGTATGCCAGTGCAAGGCGATGATGGGCAGCGTGATCGGCAACCCGGCACCGAACATTATCCAATTCAGCCGGAAGGCGTTCATATCGCTGCCGTTCACGAAGCGTTTCTGCACCAGCCGGGTTGCCGTCACCGCCAGCATGTTGATGATGCTGACGCTCAACCACATCAGTTACGCCTTCCGATGTTTGCGGCAATTTGAGACATGCCGGCCATGATCGTTATTTGGCGTATTCGATGGCCCGGGTTTCGCGGATGACATTCACCTTGATGGTGCCGGGATATTGCATGGTCGATTCGATCTTAGTGGCAATGTCGCGCGCCAGCTTGATGGCGGACAAGTCGTCGATCGCTTGAGGCTTCACGAACACACGGACTTCGCGCCCGGCGCTGATAGCATAGGATTTCTCGATGCCTTTGAAGCTGTTGGCTACGTTCTCCAGATCCTTCATACGTTCGGCGAAGTTCTCGGCCGACACGTTTCGGGCGCCAGGTCGGGCCGCACTGATGGCATCGACGGTCCGGACGATCAGAGCGACTACGCTCGTAGCATCCACATCGTCATGGTGCTGCTCGGCAGCCAAGGCGACCTCTTCAGGTGCCCCGTATTTGCGCAAGATCTCGCCACTGATGTGGTGGTGTTTGCCTTCCATCTTGTGAGTCAGCGCCTTGCCGATGTCGTGCAC
>DATNAB010000037.1:0-4636 GCA_035573115.1 Verrucomicrobiia bacterium | reverse complement strand
CCCCCGTCGAAAAGTCGGCCGTAACGGGGACGGTAATATCGTGATGCTGGTCCGGGCCGCATTCACCGGCAGCGACCTGAAGACCTTGTTCCAAGTGGAAAAAGCCAACCTCACTGCCAAACCAGTACTGCCACGGCCGTTACGACCTGAAAACCCCGTCCCTGCTCCGGCGGAAAAATCCGCGGCGGCTGAGGAACCGGAAACGCCGGCAGAATCTTCAGACGCAAGTCCGGAGGAGCCCGAAGCCTCGAAGAAGCCGTCACAGCCGAAACGACCGAAACCCAGACGGAAAGCCGCGAAGTCAAAGAAGCGTCCAGCGCCGGTCAAACCGGAATACATCGACACGCCGTCCGGTCTGCGTCTGACTGTCGATGAGGAGATTGCGCTCCGGCAGATCGCCGGCTCGCCTGAAGACGCGGAAGCCGGCGAGGAGTCCGATAATGGCGGCGCGTCCCTCATTGCTGCGGCTGGCGAGCGCAACAAGCTCAGCCGTGAGGATCTACTGACAAAAGCCTTGGAAGACGGCCTCATCGATCTTGCACCACTTGAAGCACGCGGCAACCCTAAGCTCACGACTAGCCAGGAGCACACGGCCCGTCTGATGTTCGCGTTGGAAGGTTTTGATGAAAGAATCAAACGGCTTTCGCCGGCAGGACTCGAAAGTGTCCATGAATTATATGACGCATTGGGCTTGCAGCCAGATCAGCATGCGCTTGCTTTCTTAATCGTTAAGCAGGCCGGTTACCTGGAAGACTAGTGCTTTTTGTGCTTGTGGCCACCGGCCTTCGGCCGCTGCAGCCACAGCACCACCAGACAAACCAGAGCCGTCGCGCCGACGATCCAGCCCTGGGCGTTCGTCACTTGCGACCATAACGGCGAAACGACGATATCACGGCTCAGCCCTTTGGGCAGCAGCGGCACTGCCAGCAGTGCGCCGAGCAGGCCGGCTCCGGCGGCTGGCAGCAGGTTCAGCAGTAAGCGCGAATTGCCGTGGATGGTCTTAACCATGAAGATGGCCGTCAGCACCGGTGGTATCAGCAGTAGACCGAGTTTCACGTTGTCGTTGGTGAGAGTTGCAGGAATCGAGTGCGTCAGGCCGTTCACGTCGTTAGCCACAAACTGCACCAGAACGTCACCCAGGCATAAACTTAGAAACACCAACGTGGCGTTGATGCGCAACACCATCAGTGCCACGGCCGGAGCCAGGACGATGGCACCGAGTGTGAATTCCGGGCTCATGCGCCTCCTTTAGCGTGCAACACGCGTGTGTATGCCAGATACACGATGACAGCCACTACAATCAGGATGGTGATGAGCAGTGGCAGGAAACCAGCTTCGTTCAGAGGTTTTCGTTTCATTTTAACCATAATTATTAACGCATATCGCCGGTTTGGCAACACCCCAGTTACGAAGGAGTTGATTTATTAAAGCGTTTATGCTATAATTAAAGTATGTCAACCCACGGTCCAGCTCATGCCCCCACCCCCGTAGAAGCCTCAGCGGCTGCTCATATTGAACCTCAGGAGACCGAGCCAACTACCATCAGCCCCGAACAATGGCATGAATATCTCAGCTTGTACCTGTTGATCGCCAGGCAGCGTGGCGAGGACCTTACGATATTGGATGCCGACATCAACTCCTTGAAGGCCGCCAATGACGAGTTGGGGCACCAAGCCGGTGACCAGCTGATAGATATGGTTCATCGGGTCGCGGATGAAATTCCCAAGCAGTTGCGTACTCACGAGAACGGCACGGGGCGACCGGCAGACGTGGTGGCTAGCAGCCCCCATCAGCCTCTCGATACGAAACTGCCGGATAATACCCAGTTGCCGGGACCTCAGTCGTTCCGGGTCGGTGGTGATGAATTCCGCATCCTGTTGCCAAATACAAGTTATGAGGAAGGTCTGATCGTTGCCGACCGCTTAGTAGAAACGACCGATGAGACACTTGAAGAACCTGAGAATCGCCCGCTCAAGGATCTGGGAGCCGGTCTCGCTGTCGGCGTGTATACGTTCAAACCGGGCGATACCGCATCGGCAGGCATGCGCGAGGCCGATACGGCCATGTATGAGATGAAGATCGATCAGGCCCGGCCGTTATCACCCGAGGAAGAAGTCGATTTCTGGATAGCCGTCAACCATCTAAAGAGGGCTGGCGTCCGGCAGCGCGACGTACCAAAATACGTTGAGAAACTCGGGGCTTCCGTTATCGCCCAAGCGTTCAGGGATCAGCCTAATCCCGACCAGCTTACTTTCGAGATACCCGGCGAGACTGGTCAGGAATCGTAACCAAATTCTTCCAGTAGCTGCCGCTGTTTGCGGCTCAGTTTCGTAGGCGTATCGACAAGGAGGGTGACAATGTGGGCCCCGCGTGTGCCGCCCTTCAGGTGCGGTACGCCGTGATTCGATAATTTGAAATCCGAACCGGATTGCGTACCGGCCGGCACTTTCATCCGGATCGGACCGTCGACGGTGTCGACGTCGATCTCAGCGCCCAGTGCCGCGTCGATCATGTTGACGTGCTCCTCGCTCAGGATCAGATCGCCCTCACGGGTGAACTTCTTATGCGGCCGCACATGGACATTGACGTACAGATCACCTTTCGGGCCGTTGGCAACAGCCTCGCCATGCTCGCGCAGGCGGATGGTAGCACCGTCGTCGATACCAGCCGGAACCTTAAGCTGGATGGTCTGTTTGCCCGGCCGTGTGCCCTTGCCTTTGCAGACCGAGCAGACCTTTTCCGGAACTTTGCCCGTACCGCGGCACTTCGGACAGATCGCAGCCTGTTGAATATTGCCGAAGACGGTGCGCGTGACATTCACGACCTGGCCGCTGCCCTTACACTCGTCGCAGGTCTTCAGTTCATAACCCGGCTCGACGGTCCGACCCTGGCAATGCTCACAGGTGTCTTCCAGTTGCAGGTGCAGATCGGTCTCGGTGCCAAAGACTGCCTCCTCAAAGCTGATGTCGATGCCGGTCTCGATGTCGCGGCCGCGGGCTTTGCGCGGCTGGCCGCCTTGCTGGCCGCCGAAACCGCCGCCGAAGAAACTGCTGAAGATGTCGCCCAAGCCCAAGTCGCCGAAATCGAAGTTGACGTTCTGTCCCTGGCCGCCGAAACCGCCGCCGAACGGATTGCCACCGCCTGCGCCGCCGACGCCGGCGTGGCCGAACTGGTCGTAGCGCTTGCGCTTCTCACCGTCCTTCAGAACCTCGTAGGCTTCGTTGATTTCTTTGAATTTGCCCTCGTCGCCGCCGCGGTCCGGATGATTCTTGATCGCGGCCTGCCGGAACGCCTTTTTGATCTCGTCGGGCGAGGCGTCCTTCTTCACTCCTAAAACGTCGTAATAGTCACGTTGTGCCATGGCGTACCCATATTTTAGCAATCATCGGGGCTACTGCCAGCAGCCGAGAGATTATTTCTCTTTCTTGTCGTCGTCGACGACTTCGCCTTCGACGGTGTCATCGTCGGATTTCTTGCCAGAGTCTTTGGCATCGCTTTCGGCAGCATCATCAGACTTGGCGTCAGCGTCGGCTGGAGCCTGTTCGTACAGCTTGGCGCCGATCGGCATCAGCTTGTCGTTCAGCTCCTTGGCCGCGGTTTCCAGGCTTTCCTTGTCCGCCTTGTCATCGGCGATGACCTTGCGAGCAGCCTCGACGGCTTCGTCGAGCGTCTTCTTGTCGTCGTCGCTGAGTTTGTCGGCGCTGTCATTCTTCAGTTTCTCGGCCTGATAGACGGCACCGTCCAGCAGGTTACGCGCTTCTACGGTCTCTTTGCGGGTCTTGTCTTCCTCAGCGTGAGACTCGGCTTCCTTGGCCATCTTCTCGACCTCGGTCTTGTCCAGATTGCCGGAGCCGCTGATGGTGATGCTCTGCTCCTTACCGGTACCCTTGTCTTTGGCAGTGACATTCAGGATGCCGTTGGCATCGATATTGAACGTGACTTCAATCTGCGGGATACCGCGTGGGGCCGGCGGGATGCCGTCCAGCACGAAGCGGCCGAGCGACTTGTTGTCGTTGATCATTTCGCGTTCGCCCTGAGCCACGTGGACTTCGACCTGCGGCTGATTGTCGGCTGCGGTGGAAAAGACCTCGGACTTGGAGGTCGGGATAGTGGTGTTACGCTCGATGAGCTTGGTCATGACACCGCCCAGGGTTTCGATACCCAGTGACAATGGTGTGACGTCGAGTAGCAGCACGTCTTTGACATCGCCCTGCAGCACGCCGCCCTGGATGGCGGCACCGACGGCCACGACCTCATCCGGGTTGACGCCCTTCATCGGGTCTTTGCCGAAGATTTCTTTGACCTTGGCCTGCACGGCCGGCATGCGGGTCATGCCGCCGACCAGCACGATGGCGTCAATATCACTGGCGCTCAGCTTGGCATCTTTCAAGGCTTTCTCGCACGGCGCGGCGGTCTTATCGATGAGTTCGCCGACCAGACTTTCCAGCTTGGCGCGAGTCAGTTTATGCTCGAAGTGCTTGGGGCCGTCAGCGTCGGCCGTCAGGAACGGCAGGTTGATGTCGACTTCCTGTGCGGTCGACAGCTCGATCTTGGCCTTCTCGGCCTCGTCGCGCAGGCGCTGCATGGCGGCATTGTCGCCGCTCACGTCGATGCCCTGGTCTTTCTTAAATTCGGC
>DATNAB010000036.1:0-5158 GCA_035573115.1 Verrucomicrobiia bacterium | reverse complement strand
TGAAAAACTCAAGGAAGAGAACTACTTCTTCAAATTGAGCGCCTACCGTGATCGGCTGCTCAAACTCATCGAAAGCGACGAGCTACGTATCATTCCGATCACCAAGCGCAACGAGATTCTGGCACTTCTGAAGGAAGGCCTGGATGATGTCAGCATCTCGCGACCGGCCGATAAGATCAGCTGGGGCATACCGGTACCCGGCGATGAAAACCATGTCATGTACGTCTGGTTCGAGGCACTCATGAACTACATCACCGTGCTCGGCTATCCCGAAAATGAGGATTACAAGGCTTTCTGGCCGGCGCAGGTACAGGTGATCGGCAAGGATATTCTGCGTTTCCATGCGGCGATCTGGCCGGCCATGCTGATGGGCCTGGGCGCTGCTTTGCCGAAAACACTCTACGTGCATAGCTTCATCAATATCAACGGCCAGAAGATGAGCAAGAGCCTCGGCAATTATGTAGCACCGGGCGAGGTCATCGATAAGTACGGCACCGATGCCTTCCGCTATTACTTCCTGCGCCACATTCCGAGTTATAACGATGGCGACTTCAGCTGGGAGACCTTCGAAGCCACCTATAACAACGAGTTGGCTAACGAACTGGGCAATGCCGTGCAACGCACGATAGCCATGATTCATCAATACTTGGATGATATGGTAGGCGAACTGCCGGAGGCGCAACACGATATTGCCCAGTATCAGGAGGCCTTGGACGCCTGCCGGTTCGACCGGGCGCTCGACGAAGTCTGGGAACTGGTGCGCGGTCTGAACCAGTATATCGACCAGGAGAAACCCTGGGTGCTTGCCAAAGACAAAGATCCGGCGCACTTGCGTGAGGTCCTGGCCTACCAGGCTAGCTCACTAGTATTCATCGCCGACCTCTTGGAACCGTTCCTGCCTGATACCGCCGCCAAGATCAAGACCGCCTTTGGCGGCGCGACCGTCAAACCCATAGCGGGTACGCTGTTTCCAAAACACGCGGTCACCGAGGCTCCGACCGGCAAACATGGAACTGATTGACACACACTGCCATATCCAGTCCGCCGGACTCGCACATGGCGAACGGATAACGCGCGAGCTATGGGCTAAGGCGCCGGACCTGACCTCAGACGCCATCATCAGCGGTGCGACCAATGCCGGGGTAACAAGTCTGATATGTGTGGGATGCGATCTGGAGGACAGCCGGCTGGCCATCGATTTCGTCGGCAAACATGACAACTGCTGGGCCAGTGTCGGTATTCATCCTCACGAGGCCAAGGGTTACAGCGGTCAGCCCGACAAATTGGAAGCGTTCGCAGCACTTCCGCTTAAGTCCAAGGTCGTGGCCATCGGCGAGTGCGGCTTCGATTACTACTACAATCATTCACCGAAAGAAGCTCAAATCGAGGTTCTCCGGTTCCAGATAGAATTGGCACTCAAGCATGGTCTGCCGCTTATCTTCCATGTCCGCGAGGCATTTGAGGATTTCTGGCCGGTTTTTGAAAGTTACCGAGGGGTCCGCGGCGTGCTGCACAGTTTCACCGATTCCGCTGTCCATTTGGAGAAGGCCTTGGAACATGATCTGTATATCGGCGTGAACGGCATCGCCACCTTCGCCAAAAGTTCGGACCAGTTGGACGTCTACAAGCGTATCCCAACGGCTAAATTACTATTGGAAACCGATGCGCCGTTTTTGACGCCCACCCCTTATCGTGGTACCATAAACGAACCGAAACGACTGAGCACGGTGGCGGATTTTCTGGCTGAACTGAGGGGTGAGGATCGGGAGCGTCTGGCGGCGATGACCACGGCGAACGCCCGCACGTTATTTAGCATCTAAGCAAGGGAACCATGGCTGAACTGAACCTGCCGCAACCGGAACTGCTAGCTTCTTCCAGCGAAGAGCTGGAGGTGATGCCCGAACGTATCGATGAAGTCAATGAGGCAAGTGATTTTGGCGAAGGCGTTCTGGCCGAAGTAGTACCTATCACCGAAGCGCCAAGTTATGAAGCCCCAGAGGCTCACGAGGAAACCAGCTTGGAAACCACACCCGTTCCTGTGACAGCCGCCGGCGAACCGGTAGATATGGCTTATTATCGTCGCCTGCAGATGGCACGCCAGGAGGTAATTGATGCCTATGCTGCTGCAACGGAGCCGCCGCATGAGATCGAAGGGATGGCCGCATGAACGTGCTGCCGAACATATTCCCACGCGATCCCGCCGCCCGCCGGGCTGCCTTGAGGGAAACGCTAATCCGCAGGGAAGCCCGAATCGGCGGCCGTTTATTCGGCACGCCACCCGAGGGTCGTGAGCGGGAATTCTTCTGTCTTGATAAGCACACCTGGATTTGGCGCGAGACCTGGATCACCGCCGGCTATCGCCGCACCGTCACTACACGTTATGAACTTCAGCCTGGTGGTGTCACCAAACTTCAGGACGGCCAAGGTCGTCAACTTCTGTCCCATGAAGAGGCACGTAACTTGCGCCATACTATCCAGTTATACCGTCGGCGTGTTGTAGACTACTACCGCCGCCAATTGCAGACCGCCTGATATCCGTGGAAAGAACATGACAAAATCCGACTCCGTATATATGGACCATGCAGCGGCCACCCCAGTTGATCCTGCAGTGCGTGTGGCGATGCAGCCATATCTTGCCGATGAGTTCTATAATCCGTCCGCCACCTATGCGGCGGCCAGTCGGGCCAACAAAGCGCTCCAGGCTGCTCGCGTCGAAATAGCCCACTGGCTGGGCGCCCGTCCCGCCGAAGTGATCTTCACTGCCGGCGGCACCGAGGCCAATAATCTGGCTATCCATGGTGTGATGCGACGCTTCACCGAAGGCAACGTGGTGGTAAGCGCCGTCGAGCATGAGTCGGTGTTGCAGCCGGCCCGTCGTCATGACGTACGGGAAGCAGCCGTCAAAGCCGATGGCCGAATCGATCTCGCAGACCTGGCGCGCAAGATTGATGACCGTACCGTTCTTGTCAGCATCATCTACGCCAACAACGAGATCGGCACCGTCCAACCGATCCGCGAGATCTCCCGGCTCATCGCCGAAAAGCGTGCCACCCGTAAAAGTACGACACCATTGTTATTGCATACCGATGCCTGCCAGGCGACGAATTACCTTGACCTGCATGTCTCCCGGCTGGGCGTGGATCTAATGACACTTAACAGCGGCAAGATTTACGGACCAAAGCAGTCCGGAGGGCTGTATGTTAAAGCTGGGATAGAACTCATGCCGCTGATCGACGGTGGAGGGCAGGAGCGGGGACTGCGCAGCGGCACCGAGAACGTGGCGGCTGCGGTTGGTTTTGCCGAGGCGCTCAAGCTCGCCCAAGCCGATCGCCGTGAGGAAACAACCCGCCTGCAGACCTTGCAGCGACTGTTTATAGATGAATTACAGAGGCAGCTGCCCGATGTGGTCGTCAACGGTTCGTCCAAATATCGGCTACCGAACAATGTCCATGTGACTCTGCCGGGCCGGGATAACGAACGACTGCTCATCCAGCTCGACGAGGCTGGTATCCTGGCTGCCGCCGGCTCGGCTTGCAGTGCTGACAAGGGAGAACCGTCGCACGTGCTCAAGGCGCTCGGCGTCAGCGATGCGGACGCCCGGGCGTCGCTGCGTTTCACCATGGGGCGGGAGACTGATGAAGCGATGGTCCGGCGGACCGTGCAAACACTGGCGCAACTACTTTTGCCATAAGTAGTTTTGCAGTATAATTACTCTCGAACGTAAGCAGAATGAACCGCATGGTGGGCAAACAAACATGACAATCTGGTGGCTGGTGGTAATCCTGGCAGCGATCGGCAGCGCCGGTATCGCTTTCATATGGTTGGCGGTCCGCCTCGGCAGCGCCGGTGGAGGGCCTGGTAAGAGCCTGGCCGAATCCTATAAGGACGCAGCCGACCGCGACGTCGAGCATCTGTTCAACGATGCCTTCCGCGAGGAGCTGCGCAACCGCGGCCGTCTACACTTTGAGAAAATCATCGGCGAGAACGCCATGTTCCTACAGCAGGACCTGCGCCTGACAACCTCCCAGCTCAACGAATACATGAAGACCGAGATCACGGCCAAGCTGAAGGAGGAATTCGGCAAGTACGAACAGTCCATCATGGACGCCAAGCAGCTGGCAGTGGAGTCTATCCAAAAGACCAACACCGCCATCGACGAGGAACGCAAGCTTCTCAGCCAACAGGTGCAGCAGGAGATCCTGGCCGAGAAACAGGAGACCATCAAACGGTTCGAATCCAACATGGCCGACATCGTCAACCATTACGTGTTGGCTGCCATCGGCAACCAGATCGATCTGAACAACCAGCTGGAATATATCCTGGGCGAACTGGAGACTAACAAGCAGGCCATCGTAGAGGATATCCGCAGTGGCGCATGAGACCAAAGAGAAAACCCGAGTCTTACAACTGCCGGTCCTGGTGGTCAGTCCTACTGATGTCGGACGTCTGATCCGGGAACTGGAGCAGATCGATGATGGTCTGTTGCAACTCGGACTGCGGGCCGGCGGTGACCAGGTCAAGATGCCCAAGACCAGTCGGCTGATGGACCAGGCCGTCGCCGAGAATAAATTGAACCTGCTGCAGAAACCCGACCGTGCTGTCTTACTGCAGTTTTTGAACACTGTACGCAAACATTCGCCACTGATGCACATGAGTTTCAGCGCCGATCCCTCGCCAATGTTCTTGGAAAAGCTGGTCAGCTGGCTGCGCCAGGAGGTACACCCGCTACTGCTCTTGACGATCGGTCTGCAGCCCAATATCGGGGCCGGCTGCATTGTCCGCACGACCAATAAGCAGTTCGATTTCTCGTTGCGTCAAGATTTTGCCAATAAGCGAGACCTGCTCCTCAAGCAGTTGGCTTTGCCGCCGCTCAATCCGGCGCCAGCCCCAGCGGCAACTGAACCGGCGGCCACCCCCGCCGCACCAGCACCGGCTAAGGAGCCCGCGGCATGAGCACCGGCAATAAGCACTTCGACCGTTTGGTAGAAGCCGGCCAACCTGTTGGCGAGGTTGTCGCTGTCGAACGGTTCCTGGTCCGCGTTCGCGGTCTCCAGCCGTGCGCCGTGCATGCGCTTGTCATGTTCGATGACGGCAGCAAAGGTTACGTCCACCACGTCAATCCAGACCACGTACTGGTATTGCACCTTGGTTCACAGAG
>DATNAB010000035.1:0-3098 GCA_035573115.1 Verrucomicrobiia bacterium | reverse complement strand
GGTCTGCGCGATTTGCTGGCCTGTTTGCGAAGCTCCTCATTATCCCGTTTGAGCCGTCGATTCTCGGCCTCAAGTTTGCGTAACCGGCTTTCGGATCGCGTAGCCATAGCTCAATCCTTCAATACGCCCACCGGCTAGATTTACGCCCTCATTATAGCACTGCTCCCCTGGCACCGGTGGATCAGTGGATGTAGTAGACGACTTGGACGGAATAAGAGAGATCGTTCTGACCGGGTTGAAGATCGAGGTGCGGCGAGGACTTCGCACTTGAAGCCGAATTGGCGCCGTTCGCGATACCGTCATACAACGGATTCAGGCCGCCGAGATTACCATCCGTCACTGATTTCACGCGGTCGACTTTGAAGCCCAGGTTTTTGGCAGACTGGTCGGCCTGGATCTTTGCCTCTTGCTCGGCCTTGCTGCGGGCCTGGTTCTGCAGTTGTTTCTGCTTACTGTCGCTGAACGATACGTATGGCGTCACCGCGCCGGTGGGGCTGGTGGTAAGCAGGTAGTCCTGGACCTTTTGCGCCAGTTGCGCATCATCGACCGTTATCTCAACACTCAGATCATATGTGGTCTTGCCGTTAGCGGTCGAGGTCGGATAATACGTACCATTACCGTAACCGTCCGAATCGGTCTTGATGTCTTTGCTTGCCACGCCAAGACTTTTGAGATGGCTGGTGATGTCGTTACTCTTGGTGGTCAGACTGCTAAGGGCAGCCTGCTTGTCGGCATTTGTGAATTCATAAGAGGGCGAGAAGTCATACTGATCGGGCGTGGCGCTCACCGTGGCATCGCCCGTGACGCTGATGGTCCGCTCCGAGGCCTTAATGTTCGGTTCCCACGGCTGCCATTTATAAAGCATGATGCCGATAACGATCAGCAGAATCAACGTGACGAGCTGCCACGTGTTGGGAAGCGTGATCTGCCTTCCCTTCGTTGGTGGAGGGGGTGAGGTGACGGGCGGATTGACAGGTGTTTGATTTTCAGGTTGCATGGCGCGTAATACCGCTTACGCTCAGAATACGTGGTTGCCGAATATAAAGCAAGCCCCCCCCCGGTTATGCGGCGAAGTCGGGGTCTCTCTCGTAATCATAAATGCCGCCCTCTTGGTTCTCTTCATCAGCCTCAGGAGCAGGAGCTGCGTCGTCATCCTCGCGGGAATCCTTCTCCTTGCCCTCCAGCTCTTGCGACAGCGCTATGGCGAATGCGATGAGGCCCCCTACCGCCGCACCAGCAACTCCGCCGGTTAGCGTGGAGGAGGCATCGAAATGCTCTCCGCGGCTTTGCTGCAACTTGGCGAAGGCCATCAGCAACACTTCGGGTTCTCCGACATACACTTCCGACGTGTCCACGCCTTGATGGTCCAGGCACTCGACGGTCTGCCCGGAGACCACATAACGATCTGGGGTAGGAGGGGCAGACTGTGTGGTTTCGACGGCTTCCTGGGGTTCCTCGGTTTCCGTAGGCTGCTGCCAATCGGCCAAGGTTTCGAAATCGATCGGAATCATCTGCGGGCCTTGCTGTTCGAGGACAGCAGCCGGCACGTCGAACCGGCTTCCGCAGGCTGCAATCTCAATACCATCACGTCGCGCCGACGCCATGGTATTGAACTGGACTGACGCCTCGACCGATCCGGCCACAGCTGCACCGATGCTGACAAGAGCTAGTACTTCTTTACCGCGCATTCGAATACCATACTATAATTTTGCCCGCTAACCATGAGCGGGAACTCCTAGGCTTCTATTTTTGCCTTAAGATAAGGAGCATAATATCGGCCGTACTTTTCCTGTATGGACTTTATCTGCCAGTCGTCCGGCTTGATTGTCTTGCGACAGGCAGCCTTCTTGCAAAGGCACTCGAAGGGATCAAAAGTCGTCTGACTGAAGGCATAGTCCCAGCCAATCTCTTCGCCGGGCTCGATGTCGCGGATCGCGATAAGGGTGATAGTATCCAGAAAACCGACGTTCGGCTCACATAGGTGATTGATGGTAGCTGTCTGGTCCAGGTCTTCCTGGGTTGGAGCCATTACGAAATCGTCGCTCACATCCAAATAGATATCTTCTACGTCATAGACAATCAGTTCGTTATAGTGGCCGACGTCGCTCTTAGGAATTACTATTCCGCCAGTGATACGGACAATCTCACCTTTCTTAACAGGTTCTTTCGCGAACACGCCTTTGGCACAGATAGTAGATTTTCTGACTTCGCATTTAGGACTCAACCACCGATGAGACCACAGGGAATGTAAGTCGGTCGTGTCAGACATTTCATCTATAGTAACAGATACAAGTTTTATAAAGAGTTTAGTTGATGCCTTCGACCGTGTAGCTGACGCGGATGACATCCTTCTTCTCTTTGAGCTTCGGTATATGAACGGTGCCGATCTGGCTGAGGTTCTGAACATGCGTACCGCCGCAGGGAATGCCGAAGTCTTCGCCGTACATCACTACCCTGCCCGGCTTATTCTTGGGAATATTGTCCGGCACGTGCCGGACAACCGTATGCATCTCGTCCACTGGCATGAACTTCAGGCTATTGTCAGTGCCTTTTGCGATGAAGCCGTTGGCGGCCTCCTCTATCTTCTGCTTTAATTCTTCGGCCTGTTCGGGCTGCCAGGTGCCGGAATACTCTACCGCGCACAGATGTTGGTAGTGCTGGCCCTTGGTCGCGACCCAGTCCAGGCCGAGACTGTCGATGGCCATGTCGATCACGTGCCCAGCGGAATGTAATCTAGTATTGACGGTGCGGCGTTCATGGTCGACTTCGCCCTTCACGCTGTCGCCAGCCTTCAGCTCACCGTTCGTGAAACTGCCGATGTGGTGCACGATGCTGTTTTCATCCAGGCGAACCTCCTCAACTGCGAAGTTGGCACCATCGGCAGCGATGGTGCCAGTGTCCCAATCCTGGCCGCCGCCACGTGGGTAAAAACAAGTCTGATCGAGCTCGATATCCATGCGGCCATCTTGAGTAGCGGTCACGGCCTTAACGACGGCATCGCATGATTCCACGTCGAAATCTTGCATGAAAAGAAGTTCTGTCATGCAAGAAGTATATCAGGTCAGCGGTTGACGGTGGACATGTCGGCGTAGCGTTCG